>DATDCY010000027.1 GCA_036524115.1 bacterium
CTCGCCGGCTTCAGCCGTCTCGCCGCCGGGGGCGCGCGCCTCCGCGCCGCGCTCGTGCGCGCCGGCGCCGGGGTTCTTCACCAGCACGCCGCCGATCCGCACGTTCGCGCCGTACTCGTACGTCAGCCTGCCGCCGTGGAAGCCCGTGATGCCGACCAGGACCCCCGCCGCGAGCTGCAGCACGAGCGCCAGCGCCGGGACCGCGCCCGCCGCGCCGCCCGGGAACCGCGAGGCGGCGAGTTGCGCGATCACCGCCGCGCCCGCCACCCACAGGGTCCAGCGACCGAGCAGCGCGTGCTCGTCGATCGCTTCCTCGGAGACGCCCTGGTCGTGCTCGGGCACGCGGTGCGCGACCTGTCCCGACTGCACGGCTGCGAACGCGCCGAGGAAGCCGAAGACGAGCAGAAGGACCGACGCCCGGCGCACCCACTCGCGGTCGAACAGCCGGCCGACGATCGCGAAGAAGGCGCTGAAGACGAGCAGCGCCACGGGCGCGTGCACGATCTGCGGGTGGAACTGGCCGAGCAGGTTCATGGCGGCGTCCGCCTCCGGGATGGGTCCGCTGCGAGCGCGGCCAAGCTAGTGCGCCCGCGCCGTGCGGCGCAAGGCGGTGTTGAGAGCAAGCCATCTGACCGCTTTTGAGCAGCGATCTGACCGCAGGTCCTAGGCAACGGCGGTGGCCGTGGCCACCACCGGGTGAACGACGGGTTCGACGCTCAGGGCGCGGCCCTGGGCGCTGTAGCGGCCCAGCAGTTTGGTGCCCCAGCGGATCGTGTGGGTGCCGTCGAGATGGCGCCGGACTTCGACGGCGAGACCGGCGCAGGTGCGACGGCCCGACTGGCGCGTGATCTGCAGCACGATGCCGTCGAGCGTGACGGTGTTGTCCCGCTGGATGGTGCGCGTTTCGAGGTGGCAGAAGATCGTCTCGAGGTCGGCGGTGCCGGCGGGGACGAACCCGGACTCGGCGTCCGCCGGCGGGCGCGCGAACTCGCGGTTGTACTCGGGGAGGAAGACCTCTCGCAGGTAGCGGTTGGCGCGCTCGACGGTGCGGATCCCTGCGGTCTGGAGCTCCTTGACCAGCCGGTCCTGCAGCGTGCGGTTGACGCGCTCGCTGCGCCCGCGGGCCTGGGGCGAGTAGGCCATGATGTGCTCGACGCCCAGTTGCTTGAGCGCCCGGCCCACCTGGGTCAGGCGTGAACGGTCCACGAGTTGCCCGGCGCGCGCGGTGAACGTGGCCCACCCCGCGCGGTCACTGTAGACGCTCTGCGGGATGCCGTGCTCGCGGATCACCGCGACCAGGGCGGTCATGATCGCGGCCGTGCTCTCGCGCTCGACCAGCTGTGCGTAGAGCAGGCGCTTGCTCGCGTCATCGACCACGGCGATCAGGCACTGCCAGTGGTCCGCGAGCAACGTCAGCCACCGGTGCCGGCTGCCGTCGATGTGCAGCAGCTCGCCGACGCAGGCCCGCGGCTCGCGCCGCACGAAGTGCCGGCCGCGCGGACGCTTCTTCTTCACCAGCCCCGCCGCCTGCAGGGCCCGCCGCACCACCGTGTACGACCACCGGCAGCCGCCATGGGCACGCTTCAGCACCGCGTGGAAGTGCCGCACGTTGTAGCCGCGGTAGCGCTGCTCGTACAACTGCGTCCAGCGGCGCAGTTCGTCCTCCGGCACCCCGTTCGGCGCCCGGTCGACGCGACGCTTGTCCTGCAGCCCCTTCAGTCCGTACCTGCGGTACCCGGTTCGCCAGCGCCGCAGCGTGCGCGGACTGATGCCGAGCACCTCGGCCGCCTGCCACCACGACATCTTGCCGCGCGTCGCCTGCAGAATGACCTCCTGAAAACGCATGGCCCGCTCCAGGGCGGCTACGGTCGCTGCCATCGCTGGACCCTCCTCCAGGCCCAGTCCTACCAGCCCCGCCCGCCCGGCGGTCACTTCGCTGCTCAAACGCGGTCAGAATGCTGCCCCCTTACACGTGCGGCGCAAGGCGGTTGCCCCGCGGACGCGCGCCGCCTAGCCTCTCGCGCCGTGACTCCCCCGCGGCCCCATCCGGTCCGGTCGATCGTCCTGGCGCTGGTCGTGCTCGCGCTCGACGCCGCGCTGCTCGCGATCGGCCTGGGCGACGCCTCGATGCTCGTGCGCGACCCGCGCGCGCTCGCGCTGCTGCTCGTGTGGGGCGCGGCGGGCGTCGTGCTGGCGCTGCTGCGACCCGTCCGCGGGCAGGACGTCGCTGCGTCGAGCCCCGACCCGCCGGTGATGATCGCGCTGTTCGTGCTGCCGCTCGCCGCCGCGCCGCTCG
>DATDCY010000028.1 GCA_036524115.1 bacterium
CGGTGCAGCACGTCCGCGTAGCGCGGGGAGACATCGCAGGAGTTGACGCCGAGCTGGCGCCGCTGCTCCGCCGAGAGCGAGCGGAAGCCGCCGCGGCCCACCTGCTCCACGATGGCCGTGGCGATGTTCAGCCCGATCAGCGGGATGCGCTCCTGGCGCGCGTAGAGCAGGATGTCCCGGTACTGCTCGAAGAGCGGGGGGTCCCAGTTGCCGTCGTAGAGCCCGCGCAGCGCCTTCATGTCGAGGGTGCCGGCGACCCAGCGATCGAGCTGCGGCTGCGCGTCCCTGCGGAACATCTCCATGCCCACGGCGAGAGGCACGCCGGTCTCCTGCAGCGCCTGCATGATCGTGCGCTGGGCGACGTGGTCCTCGGCCCGGTCGTGGCGCTCCCCGAAGAAGATCACCCGCGCGCCCCTGAGGCTCGCGATCAGCTGCGCGGTCGACAGCGTGCTGGCGTCGCGCAGCCGGAAGATGAGCTTGGCGTGCGCTGCGGGCGGCGCCCACGCCGCGAGGAAGGCGAGGAGGGCGGCCAGGACCGCGGACCGGCGTGTCATGGCTCGTTCGCGGGATGCCCCCCCGCCGTTCGTCCGTCAGCGGGCGGGCCGGCGGCCGGGCGCGTGAAACGCTCGATCAGCTCGCGGTGCGCCGGATGCCGCGCGAGCAGCTCCGCACGCGCCAGCAGCTCGAAGTCCGCGAACTCGAACCCGGGCGCGACGAAGCACGCCGCGAGCGCCCACCCCCCGCGGGGCCGCGCCGCCTGCAGGCACCCGGGCGGCACGACGGCCAGCGGCTCGCCGCCGCCGGACGCAGGGCCGATGGTGCGGATGTCGGGCGCGTCCGCGACGATCGCCAGCTCCAGCGGCGCGCCGTCGAGGTGCACCCAGACCTCCTCGGAGCGCACGCGGTGGAAGGTCGAGAACTCCCCCTCCTCGAGCAGGAAGTGGATGATCGTCAGCGCGCAGCGCGCCCCCGGGTAGCCCGGCGGCGTCCCGACCGTCGCCCGCGAGCGGTGGACCTCGCGGTACCACCCGCCCTCGGGGTGCGGCACGAGGCGCAGGCGGCGGATGACGTCCGCCGCCGAACCGGGCGAAGCGCCGCCATCAACTGGCTGATTTGGCGCTGACATCGTTTCCTCCCGCGGCGGCTGCGGCCGCCACACATATCATAGCCCCGACGGCGCCGGGCGGCCACGGTCCGATCGGCGTCGCCGGCACTGGCCCGCGGCCGCGCTTGCACTTTGGTACGGCCTGTCGTTGAATGATCGCCGGTGCGGCGGGAGCGGTGGCCGCGGGCGGATCACGGCAACGGGCCGGGGACGGAGGACCGATGGAAACCAAGTACGTGGAGACCAACGACGACATCCCCGTCACGGAGCACGGCGTCGAGTTTCACCACTCGGCGGTCTCCCGGGACTCCGGGCTGTTCCTCGAGGGCAGGGCGATCGCGTTCATTCCCGGACACGACTGGGTCGAGGGCAGGCCAGCGTCCGTCGAGGTCATCATCCGACCGGCGTCCTCGCCCCTGCTGGCCGACCGCGAGCGGGAGCCCGAGAAGATCATCGCCGACGTCAAGGGCGCCGTGGAGCTCTTCCTGGAGAACGTCTCGCGGCGCGGTCAGGGGCAGATCACCAGGAGCGTGCGCACCTGGTATCGGTGATCTGCCCCGTCGACTTGCACATGGTGAGGAGCCTCACTCTGTGCTACCTTATCGGTACTGAAAACGATACCGAAAGGAGCGACCGGTGAAGACCCTCCCTGCACAGGAACTGAAGCGACGTGGGGTGGCCGCCGTGGAGGATCTCCTCCCCGAGGGCCCCGTGGAAATCATTAAGCGCAACCGGCCCGCCTGCATCGTCGTCTCGATCCGGCTGTATCGAGAATTGACGGCGAAGCGGCGCGCCGGCGCGCGGCATACGGTCTCGGACCTCTTCGCGCTCCCGGCGCGAGGTCGGCGCAGCCGCAAGGAACTGGACGCGGAAATCCAACGCGAGCGCGCCGGCTGGGGCGATCGGTGAGGCTCTTCCTCGACGCATGCGTCATCATCTATCAAGTCGAGGCGGCCGAACCATTCTATTCACGGCTTGCGCGGGCGGTGACCTCGGTGCGCCAGGCGCATGGCAGACTTTCCTGGGCCGTTTCCCGGCTGAGCCTCATGGAGTGCCTCGTCAGGCCTTTGCGCGAGCATGACACGGCAACACTCGCTCGCTATGAGGAATTCTTCGCCGCCCGGGACCTCGAGATCGTTGAATTGACTCCACGGGTGGTAGATACCGCGACCCGCCTCCGAGCTTCGTACGGCACGCGAACCCCCGATGCCATCCAGGCGGCGTGCGCACTGTCGCTCCGGGGCAGCACGGTCTTCATGACCGGCGACGCCTCGTTCAAGAAGATCGAGGGACTCGAAGTCCTGGTCGTGTGACCCGAAACAATTTCGAATCTGGCCCCTTCCGACCAAGATGGGCGCTTGGCGTAAGTGCCTGAAATCATTGGTGCCGGAGGCGGGGGTCGAACCCGCAAGGGCGCAAGGCCCGGGGGATTTTGAGTCCCCTGCGTCTGCCAGTTCCGCCACTCCGGCGCGTGGTGTCACCAGACACGGTAGCAGAGTCGGAGCAGCACAGACAACGCCGGCCCGCGGTTTACATTCGTCGATCGGTCTGCGGACGGTTCCCGCGCGTGCCACTTTCTTGACTTTGCCGCGGCGCACCGCAAGAATCCGCTGGACGGGACAGGAGGCGGAGAAACAGCTCATGGCACCGGCAAGGCGTTTCCTCCGCCGGCGAACTAGCATCGCGCTCCTCGCCGTACTCGCAATGTCGCCCGCTGTCGCCAGCAGCCAGGCACCGGCGGCCGCGCCATCCCCCGGGGACCTCAAGGCGTATGGTGATGTCGTCACGAAGGCCGCGGTCTCGACGCGCGGGCTCTTCACCGTCCATCGCGTCGGCAACCGGGTGCTCTACGAGATCCCGCCGGACAAGCTCGGGCGGGCCATGCTCTGGTACACGGAGGTGTCGAAGGCCCCCGAGGGTGTCGGCAACGGCGGGCTCGCCATCGGCAGCCGGTGCGTCCGCTGGGAGCGCACTGGCAACCGGGTCTATCTGCGGCTTCTCTCCTTCGGGAAGCGCGCGGACGTGCTCGGCGAGGGTCTCTCTCCCATCCAGCGCGCCGTCCAGGAGGCCTCGATGCCCGCCGTCGTCATGGGGTTCGACGTCGAGGCGGAGGGCGAAGGCCGCGCGCCCGTCATCGACGTGACGCGGCTCCTCACCGCCAACGTCGACGAGTTCTCCGCCGAGCGCGTCTTCACGCAGTCGGGGATCTCGGTGCGGGGGCCGGACGGCCGGGCCAACGTGGACCCGTCCCGCTCCTACGTCGAGGGGATCAAGGTGTTCCCCGACAACATCGAATCCCGCTCCGTGATCACCTTCCGCATCGCGCCCCCCGGGATTCCCGAGCCCGTCGTCCAGCTCCCGCCGGCATCGTCCGCCGGCAACCTCTGGACCGGCTCCCTGCTGGTCCACTACAGCATGACGCTGCTGCCGGAAAAGCCCATGCGGCCACGCCTGGCCGATCCCCGCGTCGGGTACTTCGTGGAGTCCTACGAGGACTACTCGAAGGGCGAGAACCGCGTCGTCCTGCGGCACTACATCAACCGTTTCCGCCTCGAGAAGAAGGACCCCGCCGCCGCGGTCTCCGAGCCGGTGAGGCCGATCCTCTTCTACATCGGGAGGCAGGTGCCGCAGAAGTGGCGGCCCTACATCCGCCAGGGGGTCGAGGATTGGAAGCCCGCCTTCGAAGCCGCTGGATTCCGCGACGCCATCCGCGTGCAGGACGCGCCCGGCGAGCAGGACGACCCGGGCTGGGACCCGGAGGACACGCGCTACTCGGTCATCAGGTGGGCCGCCGCGCCGCTGGCGAACGCCCTGGGGCCCAGCGTCCACGACCCGCGCAGCGGCGAGGTCCTCTCAGCCACCGTCTTCATCTACCAGGACATCCTCAAGGTCGCCCAGCAGTGGTACTTCACGATGTGCGCGGCCCTGGACCCGCGCGCGCGCACCCTGCCGTTCCCCGACGAGCTCAAGGGGGAGCTGCTGCGCTACATCGTGGCCCACGAGGTCGGCCACACGATCGGGCTGCGCCACAACCACAAAGCGAGCTCGGCGTTCACGGTGCAGCAGCTTCGGGATCCCGCGTTCACGGCGAAGTACGGGACCGTCGCCTCGATCACCTCCTACGGCCGGTTCAACTACGTCGCCCAGCCGGAGGACGGCGTGACGCACCTGATGCCGAAGCTCGGCCCCTACGACTACTTTGCGGTGGATTGGGGGTACCGGACGTTCCCGGAGGCGGCCTCCCCCGAAGACGAGCGGCAGGCCCTGGACGCGATGGCGGCCCAGCAGATCGAGAACCCCTGGCTCCGGTTCGGGGGCGAGGACGGCCCGGCAAAGGTGGACCCCACGGTGAAGGTGCAGAGCATCGGCGCCGACCCGATCGAGTCGACGCGGCTCGGCCTGCTGAACTTCGACCGCGTCATGGACCTGATCCTGCCCGCGACGACCCGCCTCGGGGAGGACTTCACGGAGCTGAAGGAAGCCTACTCCGGCCTCCTCGACTCGCGGCACGCCTGGCTTCTCACGGTGGCGGACATGGTGGGCGGGGTGGTGGAGACCCGGTCTCTGGGCGGGCGGGGCGGCGACCAGTTCGCCCGGCTCCCCAGGGAGCAGCAGCGGGAGGCCCTGCGCTTCCTGCTGGAGTTCGGCTTCAAGACCTCGCCCTCGCTGCGCCGGCCGGAGGTGCTGAACAAGTTCCGCTACCTGGGGATCGCGGACCCGCTGCAGCGACGGCAGCGCCTGCTGCTGGAGGCGCTGCTGAGCGGCACGCGGTACAAGCTGCTCGAGGATGCCGAGGCCCTCGACCCGGCCAACGGGTACACGCTCGCCCAGTTCTTCGCTGACCTCCAGGGGGGGCTCTTCGAGGAGCTCGACGCGGAGAGCCCCGTCGTCGACGTCGGCCGGCGGGAACTCCAGCGCCAGTACCTCGACCACGTGAAGGCGCAGCTGGCCGCGCCCCCGGGGCCGCCGGCGAGGGGCCCGGCCGCCGATCCGGACGAGGCCTCCGTGGCGGGCGTGTCGCTCTCGGACACGGACTTCAGGGCCGTCGCGAGGAACTCGCTCGAAGCGCTGTCCCGGAAGCTGGGATCGGCGGCCTCGCGGACGAGGGACGAGATGACGGGCATGCACCTGCGCGACTGCGCCCGGGAGATCGAGCTCACCCTGGAGGCCAGGAGGTAGGGGTTCGCGGGCGCGCACCGCCCCTCCCGGACACGGGCAAAGCACTTGACAACGAAGGGGTTCACGTCTACTTTCGTGCGGTGCGGCGGACGGTTTCCGCGCGCGCGAGCAATGCCGTGGGGCTGTAGCTCAGCTGGGAGAGCGCATGAATGGCATTCATGAGGTCAGGGGTTCGATCCCCCTCAGCTCCACCAATCACCTGCCCGACGTCAGGGAGGCCTGAGACAGCCATGCGGTCATCCATCCGTGCCCTTTTCGCGGCGATCGCGCTCCTTTCCGCCCTCTCGATCGCCGGGTGCCAGAACCCCCTCGATCCCGTCGACAAGAGCGACAAGATCCAGGGACTGACCTGGGTCGAGATCAACAGCGCCAGCCTGGAGCAGTGGGACTCGGACCCCGGGCTCGACGGCATGGTCGTCAGCATCTCGTACAAGAACGAGTTCGGCGACGAGCTGTCGTTCCACGACAAGCCGCACGAGGTCATCATCGAGTTCTGGACCCAGAAGGACATCGGCACCGGCGGCATCAGCCACCTCACGCGGGACAAGCTCTTCTTCTCGAAGAGTATCAACTTCGAGAACTCGGACGACGACATCCGCATCCCGTACGAGGCGTATCTCGGCGCGGCCCAGGGCGTCTTCGACTTCAGCGATCCGGCCGCCGACTTCAGCGGCATGCTGGTCGTGCGCGTCTTCCCGCCTCTGGAAAGCCCCCGTCCCGAGCTGATCGTCGCCGAATCGGACGTGGTCTTCTTCGAGCGGCCCGTCGGCGACGACCTGACCCAGTAGGGCCGCCGCCTGCCGGCGGTCCCCTAGCCGCCGGCGGCGAAAGCCCCGATCTCCTCCAACAGCTCCCGCGGCTCCTCCAGCCGCACGATCCGCCGCCGGAACTCGTGCGCCCCCGCCCGGCCGCGCGCGTACCAGATCAGATGCTTGCGCATCCTCTGCACGCCGCGGCGGGCGCCATGCTCCTCGATCGCGAGGAGCAGGTGGCGCGCCATCGTCTCGGCCAGTTCCTTGCCTGTGCGCCGCGGGACCTCCCGCCCAGCGAGCAGGGCCGCCGCCTCCCGGAAGATCCACGGGTTCCCGCAGGCGCCGCGGCCGATCATGACGGCCACGCACCCGCTGTCCCCGAGCGCCCGCACGGCCTGGTCGGCGGTCACGAGGTCGCCGTTGCCGGTCACGGGCAGGGCGCCGTCCGCCGCTACGGCTCGCACCGCCGACCAGTCGGCGGCGCCGGTGAAGCCCTGCCGGCCGGTGCGACCGTGCACCGTGACGGCGGCGGCGCCGCACTCCCGGGCGACGCGCGCGATCTCGACGGCGTTGCGCTCGTCGTCGTCCCAGCCGGCGCGGATCTTCGCGAGCACCGGCTTGGTCGCCACCGCGCAGACGGCCTCGAGGATCGCGCGCACCCGCGCCGGCTCGCGCATCAGCGCCACGCCGCACCCCGAGCGCACCACCTTGCGCGCCGGGCAACCGAAGTTGATGTCGATGAAGGGCACTGCCAGCTCGTTGACCTTCAGCGTCGCGGCGCGGAAGTCGTCGGGGCGCCCCCCGAAGAGCTGCACGCCGACGCGCGGCGCCTCCGCGGGCGCCGGGAGAAAGCGCGCGGTCTTGCGGTCGCCACGCGCGAGGCCGGCCGCCGAGATCATCTCGGTGAAAGCGAGGCCCGCGCCGAGTTCGAGGGCGACCGTGCGAAAGGCGCGGTCGGTGACACCGGCCATCGGCGCGAGGAAGAAGGGGCTGGGCAGCGCGACGCCGCAGAACGTGTAGGCCATGGGAGGCAGACAATAGCCGAAATCGACCCGGCACGCCAGCCACCACGGCAACGACAGTTGCCGTGATGCGAGCGCGATTTTTCGTCCTGGCAAGAAGCGCGACGAAGTGGATGCCGAGGCGGCCTTGTGGCCGCCGCAGGCAGACACGAGGAGCGCGACGCCGCCAGGGCGGAAAAGCGCCTCGCAGCACGGCAACTGGGCGCTGGAGTCGGCCTGTAAGCCGAGTTCTGTCCCCCGGCTCATCGCCGGGGTGGCGGTCATTTCTCTAGGACGCCGGTTGCCCGGCGCCTCAAGCGACCGTACCCGCTCCGCCCTGCCTTGCGGCAATCCGGGCGGGCAACCCTCTTCCCCCGGGAGGGGAGAAGGCGGAGCCTATTTGGTCTTGCTCCGGGTGGGGTTTTCCAGGCTCCCCGGTCGCCCGGGGAACCGGTGAGCTCTTACCTCGCCATTTCACCCTTACCCGCGGACCTCGCCCCGCACGAGGCGGGGAGGCCGGGGCGGTATATTTTCTGTTGCACTTTCCTTCCCGTCGCCGGGACTCCGCGTTACGGAGCACCCTGCCCTGAGGAGCTCGGACTTTCCTCCCGCGGCGGCTCATCACCGCCGCCGGCGACCGCCCGGCCGGCTCCAGCGCCCGCCGGGAATGTAGCCGTGTGCATCCAGGAACGCAACAGGAATCGGGAACGGAGAGAGACCGTCGAGAAGGGGTCAGATGCAAGGCGCGCGACGATCCGGCGACTGAGGCGGGCTGGTGCCCGCCGCAGGGAGGCGGGAGGAGTGCAACGCCGCAGATGGCCCCTTATCGGCGGTCTATCCCCTCGTTGGCGAGCGCGTCGGCTTCCGCGTTCTGCTCGCGCCGCACGTGGCGCACGTCCACCCGGCCGATCTCGCGCATCAGGCGGATGGCCTCCTGCAGATAGCGTTGGAGGTGCGGCGCGCTCGTGCGGTAGCGACCGTTGACCTGGTTCACGAGCAGTTCGGAGTCCGAGAAGACCTTCAGGTGGCGCACCCCGGCGTCGCGGGCGCGCGTGAGCGCGATGAGCAGGGCCTGGTACTCGGCCGTGTTGTTCGTCGCCCGCCCGAGATAGCGGGCGACGCGGTCGAGCGTCTCGCCGGCCTCGTCCCGCAGCAACACGCCGGCCCCGGCGTCGCCGGGGTTCCCCCGCGCGGCGCCGTCG
>DATDCY010000029.1 GCA_036524115.1 bacterium
CATCGTCGACGACGACAGCGACACGCTCTCGCTCGTGCGCCATCTGCTGCCGGAGGCGCAGTACGAGGTGATCGAGGCGCACGACGCCTTTGCGGGCCTGCGCGAGTTCTACTTCCGCACGCCGGACGTCGTCCTCGCCGACGCGCTGCTGCCGCTGATGAGCGGTCTGGACCTCTGCCGGGTGATCAAGTCCCACCCGGAGCGCGGCCGCACGCCCGTCGTGATGCTCTCGGCCGCGGCGCAGGAGGAGGAGATCCGCAACGGCTACCAGGTCGGCGCCGACGCCTACCTCGTGAAGCCGTTCAGCTCCCAGGACCTGCTCGACACGCTCCGGCGGATCGACGCGGGTCGCTGACGCCGCTTCACAAGGCCGTATCTCGGCTCTCTCCCCGTCGGGGGGGGTGACAGCGGCGAAAGCCGCGCCATCAGGGGGGCGCAGCCCCCCTAGGGAAGCGCCGGCCGGATGCGAAGGGGTTCAGTGCCCACTGTCCGGCGCTGGAGTGGGGTCGGGAGGCCTGGGCGGCGGCGGCTGCCCCGGCGCCGGAGGGGCTTCGGGGGGCCCGCCCTCCTTGTCATTCTCGCGCCGCCCCTTCTCGGCGCCGAACTCCTTGAGACGGCGGGCCATGTCCAGCAGCGCGACGTCCACGATGCCGAGCGCCGTGCCCGCCTCGCCGGGCGCGCCGGCGGGCAGCCCGGTGAGCATTTCGATCCCCTCCTCGATCGTCCGGACGGGGTAGATCGCGAACTGCCCGGCGCGGACGGCGGCGATGACCTCCGGGTGCAGGGCGAGGTTGCGCACGTTGGCCGCGGGGATGAGCACGCCCTGGGTCCCGGTGAGGCCAATGCGCCGACAGGTGCGGAAGAAGCCCTCGATCTTCTCGTTGACGCCGCCGATGGCCTGGACCTCGCCGCGCTGGTTCATCGAGCCGGTCACCGCAAGATCCTGGCGCAGCGGCAGGTTGCCGATGCGCGAGAGCAGCGCGTAGAGCTCGGTGGACGACGCGCTGTCGCCGTCGACGCCGCCGTAGGTCTGCTCGAAGGCCAGGCTCGCCGAGAACGACAGCGGCTTGTCCTGCCCGAAGCGGTTGCGCAGGAACCCCGCGAGGATGAGCACGCCCTTGTCGTGCGTGCTCCCCGAGAGGCGCGCCTCGCGCTCGATGTTGACGACCCCCGCGCTGCCGAGCGAGACGCTCGCGGTCAGGCGCGAGGGACGCCCGAACATGCGGGTGCCGTACATGAGCACCGAGAGGCCGTTGATCTGCCCGACGGCCCTGCCCTCGACGTCGATGAGCACGGTGCCCTGCTTCATCAGCTCGCGGCCGCGCTCCTCGTACCAGTCGGCGCGGAACGCCCGCCGCTCGAGCGCCTCGAGAACGGCGGGGGCGTCGACGAGCACCGCCCCGCGCTCCTCGGCAACGACCGAGGCCTCTCGCGCGAGATCGTCGGCCTCCTCCAGGTACGCGCTGACGCGGTCGCGGTCGCCGGAGGCGCGCACGCCGTAGCGCAGCACCTCGGCCACCGCCTCGCGGGTGAAGTGGTGCAGCCCCTCGGCGCGCACGGTGCGCGCCACGCGCAGCGCGTAGGCGCGCTCGGCGCCCTCGGAGCGGCACTCCTCGGGGACGAAGTCCGCGAGCAGGCGGAAGACCTCCGGGAACTCCGGGTCGTAGGCCGAGAGCAGGCTGAAGACCTGCCGGCTGCCGGTGACGAACAGCCTCACGTCGACCGCGACCGGCTCCGGCGTCATCCCCGAGACGGAGAGGAAGCCGAAGGGGTTGAAGCTCTCGATCTCGAGCCGCCCGGACTTGAGCACGCGCTTGAGCGGCTTCCAGACCAGCGGCTCGGTGAGCGCGTCGTCGAGGTTGAAGACCAGGAAGCCGCCGGCCGCCCGCAGCAGCGCCCCCGCCTTGATGCGCGTGAAGTTCGTGACCAGCTTGCCCGTCTGGTCGATGACCCGCTCGATCTTGCCGAAGATGTTCTGGTAGGTCGGCACGTCCTCGACCACGATCGGGGCCCCCGCGGCGCCCGCGTTGTCCACGAGCAGGTTCACCTGGTAGGGCACGAAGCGGTCGCGCGGCGAGGGCACCGGGAACGGGAAGGGCAGCGCCTGCGGGCGCTCCTCCTCCTGGAAGTCGTCGAGGTTCGCGAGGATGTTCTGCTGCACCCGGGCCAGGTGCCGGCGCACCGCCTCGTGCGGGTGCGCGGCGGCGATCGCGGCGACCAGCGGCTCGACCAGCTCGGTGGCGAAGCGGCGCACCGCCGCCTCGACGTCCTCCCGCACCTTGCGCGCGATCTCCTGCTGCGCCTTGATGAAATCCCGCGCCAGCCGCTGGATCTCCTCGCGGCCGTCCGCGAGCATCTTGCGGTGCTCCTCGGGCAGCGCCTCGTACTCCTCGGGGTTCTCGACCGGCTCGCCGTCGGGCTTGAGCGGGATGAAGACCAGGTGCCCGTCGCCCGTCATGCGCACGAGCACGCTCTTGTCCTTCGCGGCCGCCTGGAAGCGCTCGAACAGCTCCTTGACCTGCCGGTCGTAGGCCGCCGTGATCTGCTCCTTCTCGCGCTCGAAGCCCTCCTTCTTGAGCGCCTCGGGGATGCGCCGGCGCAGCTGCTCGATCAGATCGTCCATCGCGCGGCGCAGCTCGCGCCCCTCGCCGGCCGGCACGGTCATCACAAGCGGGCGGTCGGGGTCGTCGAAGTTGTTCACGTACAGGATGTCCGGCGGCACCGGGAGCTTGCCGGCCTCGCGCGCGACCAGATCGTGCACGCGCGCCTCGCGGCCGGCGCCCTCGAGTCCCGCGACGAACACATTGTAACCGGGGGTGCGCAGCCGCACGCCGAGCCGCAACGCCGCGAGCGCGCGCTCCGCGCCGAGCGGCGCCGGCTCGCCGGTGAGCTCCTCCGTGCTCTGGAAGCCCAGCTGCGCCAGGTCGATCCGGGGCGTGAGGTCCTCCGGGGCCAGCGGGCGGACGCCGGGACCCGTCGCGCTCATCGCCGGCCTCCGCGGCGCGGCAGCTCGATGCGCAGGATCCCCTCGTGCAGCGCCGCCGCGATGCGCCCCTCGTCCACTTCGTCGGGCAGTTCGAGGCTCCGGCTGAACGACCCCGACCAGCGCTCCCGCAGCCGCACGTTCGGGTGCCCGTGCTCGCGGACGACCTCGCGCCGGCCGGTGACGACGAGCCGGCGCCCGGCCACCGTGATCTTCAGATCCTCGAGCCGCACGCCCGGCACGTCCATCTCGATGACGTAGCGGCCGGGCTCCTCGATCAGATCGAGCGTCGGCGACCAGCGCGCGACGCCGGGCCGCGCGGGGACCGACCGCAGGACCTCGCCGAAGATCGAATCGACCTCCCTGCGCAGGAAGGGGAACCTGAAGCTCTCGTCGTGCGATGTCATGCGCGTTCTCCGGGGATCATGGTGACCGTTGTGCACAAATATAGGCCCCGCAGCCCGCGCCGTGCAACCAGGCGCAGGCTGCGTTGACAAGTGCCGCCCCCCGCCGGAGAATCTTCTCCGACAGGGCGGGTCGCCTTTGCGGGACTCCCCCGAGGGCACGGGAGCGCGGCAGGAGTGCCCGACATCGCCGCCGCGACGCACCAACGAAAGGATGGCCGATGAATCTCGGGAAGGTCTTCCGCGTGATCAGCATCGCTACGGTCCTCGCCTGCCTGTGGCGACCCGTCGCGCAGGCGGCCGGGCTGCTCGGCGCCGGGAGCGCCGACGCGGCCGCTGCAAGAGTGACGGTCGTCCCGGTGGACGTCGGCGTCGTTTCTGCGCCGGCCGATCCGCTGGCGCTGGGACTGGCGCCGAACCCGGCTGACCTGCCGGCGCCGGAGGCCGCTCCCATCGCCGCTCCCGAGGCGGGGGGCGCGTACTCCTCGCTGAGCCGCACGCTCCATGCGACCGGTGCCGTGTCCTTCTCGCTGCCGTATCGCGTCAGCGCTGACGCCGGCGGCAACGTCTTCGTCAGCGACATCACCGCGAACAAGGTCTTCATGGTCAGCAACGACGGTTTTGCCGTCCGCGCCTTCGGGACCGGCAGGACGGGCAAGGCCCTGGGCGACGTCCCTGGTCCCGAGGGTGCGGCCGTGATCGGCGACAGCCTCTTCGTCGCCAGCTACTACAACCAGAACATCACCCGTTTTCAAGTGAGCACCGGAGCTGCCATCGACTCATTCGCCATTCCGGGCGCGGCGGGTCCCCCGTTCGGGCTCACCGCAGGCCCGGACGCGAAGCTGTACGTCACCCAATACTCCCCGCCGACGAACTGCGCGGTCAAGGCGATCGATCCGGCCACCGGCGCGCTCGTGACGAGCTTCGGCAGCGGGGGCGTGGTCGGGGGAGCGTGCGGCGCCTCGACGTCTCCCCTCCAGTTCAACTGGCCGAAGGAAGCGGCTTTCGACGCGACGGGCAACATCTACGTCACGGACGCCAACAACAACAGGATCGTGCGGATGACGAGTGCCGGCGCCTTCGACCGGACCTACCCCGTCAGCGGGCCGGACGGCCTGGCGATCGATCGCGCCAACACCGTCTTCGTGGTCGACCGCGCGAACGGGGGCGTCCGGCACCTCGACAGCGAAGGCGCCGTCCTGGGAACCTACTACGCCAGCTACACCAAGGTGCCGCGCGCGGGGAACTTCTCGTCTGCCGGCGACCTCGCCGTCGTGGACGTGCCGAACGCGCAGCCCGTCGTCTGGGTGTCCAACGTCGACTCGGGCGCGCCGTACGTGACCCGGTTCGAGACGACCTCCGTCCCGCTCAGCCACAACTTCCAGCAGAAGTGGGGAACGCCCGGCAGCGGGAACGGCCAGTTCGCCCAGCCCTATGGTGTGGCCGTGGACAGTGCCGAGAACGTCTATGTCACCGACTTCAGCAACAACCGCGTCCAGAAGTTCGACAAGTATGGCGCCTGGCTTGCCTCCTGGGGGACTCCCGGCTCGGGCGACGGGCAGTTCAACGGACCGTGGGGCATCGCCGTCGATGCGCGCGATCGGGTGTTCGTCGCCGATGCCAACAACCACCGGATCCAGATCTTCGACACGAGCGGCGCCTTTCTCGACACGCTCGGATCCGGCGGGACACAGGGCGGCCAGTTCACCCTCCCCGCCGGGATAGCGATCGATCGCCTCGGCTACCTGTACGTGGCCGAGTTCGGCGCGAACAACCGCATCCAGGTCTTCTCGCCCAGTTCTTCCCCGGACGGCTTCGTCACCTACGCGTCCTGGGGGGGCACGGGGACCGCCAACGGACAGTTCTCCTCGCCGATCGGCATCGCCGTCGACAGCGCGCAGGGACTGACCTACAACGTCGACTACCTTGGCAGGCGCCTGCAGGTCTGGACCTGGGACGGGGTGTATGTCGCGAACATCACCCCGAGCGGGCTGTGCGTGCTCACCGCTCCCGGCGGCGTCTGGCTTGATCCGCGCGGCACCATCTACATCTCAGATTGGGGCGCGAGCAACATCAAGCAGGTCGACCAGAACGGGAACTGCATCGGCGTGATCGGCTCGACGGGCAGCGGCGATCTTCAGTTCAGCAGTCCCAGTGCCGGGGCGATCTCGCCCAGGAGCGGACAGATTCTGGTCCCCGATGTCGGCAACGACCGCGTGCAGCGCCTCGGCTCCCCCAACCCGCGCAACGACACCGTCGCCGTCTTCCGCCCGGGCACGGGCACGTTCTACTTCCGCAACTCGAACACGACCGGCTACGCGGACTTCAGGGCAGCCTTCGGCAACGCCGCGGCCCCCGCCCGTGACGTGCCCGTCGTCGGGGACTGGAACGGCGACGGGATAGCCACCATCGGCGTCTTCCGCAGTTCCACCGGCGAGTTCCGGCTGCGCGACGCGAACCTGCCGGGCGCCCCGCACTTCAGCTTCGCCTTCGGCCACCCGGGCGACCGGCCCGTCGTCGGCGACTGGGACGGCGACGGCAAGGACGGCGTCGGCGTCTACCAGCCGTCCACGGGCACCCTCTACCTGCGCAACACCCTGGCGAGCGGCCCGGCGGACTACGCGGTGTTGCTGGGGTCCGCCACCGACATCCCGGTGGCCGGGGACTGGAACGGCGACGGCCAGTTCAGCCCGGGAGTCTACCTGCCGGCAGAGGGCCGCTTCCACCTGACCGACAAGGTCGCGTCGGGGGTTGTCGGCTTCGACTACGACGTGGCCTTCGGGGCTGCGGGCGACCAGCCGTTCACGGGGGATTGGGTAAACCAGGGATCGACGGGGCTCGGGCTCATCCGCTCGTCGACCGGCTACCTCCTCCTGATGAACGGCCTCACGGGCACGACGCCGGATGCCAGCATCTTCTACGGGGTCAGCGGCGACATCGGGCTGGGCGGGACCTGGGGGCCGCCGCCGGCTGCAAGCACCGCCGCGACCATCTACCTGCCCCTGGTGCGGAACTGACATGGCACCGCGCGTCCAAAGGAGATCAGCGATGACACGACATGGCCGATCGGCACAGCGGTCGCTCGGCGCCCTGGCAACAGCGGCGTTGATTCTCGCGTGGGCGGGGCCGGCCGCCGCAGCCGAGGCGGGGGGCGCCGCGGCGCGCGTCTGGACCTCGAGCATCGACTACTTCAACCCGGGGACGGCGGCCGCGACGCTGTCCGTCAGCTACCGCGACGCCGCGGGGACCGGCGTCGACACGGCCACGGTGCCCATCAGCGCGGGCGCCTCCGGGAGCGTCCTGGTCGGGGCGACCATGCCTCCAGGCTTTGCCGGAGCGGCCCTCGCCAGCTCGGACCGGCCAATCGCGGTGCTCTACCGGCAACAGGCCACGGGCGCGGCGACGACCGCGCCGATGCTCTACGCGCCCTTCACTGCCGCGCGGGCGGGGACCGGGCGGTTCTTCGTCCCCGAGGTGCGCCGCGGCGGCGCAGGCAACACGGTGATCGGGATCCAGAACCCCGGAAGCCGCGACATCTCGTTGTCCCTGGATTTCTTTTCTGCGACCAGCGCGTTCCAGAAGACCGTGAACCTGCCTGCGGTGAAGCCGTTGTCGTCGGCGGTGGTCAACCTCGCGACGATGGGAACGCTCGGGACGACGTTCGACGGCTCCCTGGTGATCCGCGCCGCGAACACCGTCGGCGGCGCCCCGGCGCGGGTGCTGGCGGCCGCCGAGACCGTCCCGGCGGCGGGGAGGGAGGCCTATGCGTTCGCCGGCATGAGCAACGCCGCCACCCAGGTCCTGATGCCGGCGGCGCTGTGCGTCCCGTCGGCCACCGGAACGCTCAGAAGCCTCTTCCAGGTGCAGAACGCCGCCAAGACGGGCGCGCGGTTCGTTGTCGCCTACTACTATCCGGTCACCAGCGGCGGGAGGACGACGGTGCGGACGGCCTCGGCGAGCACAGGACTCGTGGCGCCGGGCAAGCGGGTCACGATCGATCCGTGCGCCGTTGCGGCGATCGCAGGCAAGAGCAAGGTGGTGGCGGTGATCTCGGGCCGGGACGCGGCGGGCAAGGCCTCCCCGGTCGCCGCCCTCGCGCGCTGGGTGAAGGGCGCCAGCGGGACGCAGTACGCCGCCGCCGCGCTGCCGCCGGCGGTTGCGCTCGACGCAAAATACCGCGTCGTCTTCCCCGCCGTCGAGTGGGGTCCCGCGGGCACCCGCACCACGGTCACCGTCATGAACGGCGCGCCGAAGGCCGTCGCCGTCGCGACGCCCTTCCCCGTGACGGTATCCTTCTATTCGCAGGCGGGCGTCCTGGTGAAGGCGGTGACGGGCTCGGTCGTCACCGCCGCGTCGTTCGACCCTTCAGCGGCCGGGGCCCTCGTCTCGGGAGTCTTCAGGGGCGCGGTGGTCGTGGAAAGCTCGCGGCCAATCGCCGCGGCGGCCCAGGTGCAGCAGGTCGGGTACACGGTCGCCGACGGCTACGCCGGCATACCCTGGTAGGCCGGGGCCGCACCCAGGGATTCCTCCCCGAGCGCTGCCTCCCCCCGGAACCGCCCTGCTTTGACAAGGCACCGGCGGCCGCACGATAATTCCCCGCCTGTCCGCGCCGGCGGGCGAGGGGCGGTTCCGGGAAGGGGGGAGCGACGTGGGAGAGTTCGCCGCGGCAAAGGAGCGGCTCGTCCGGGCGCTCGAGGCCCACTTCGCGGCGCCCGGGCGCCGGCGCGGCCTGCAGCGCGTCGCCGTCGCGGCCCCCGAGGTCGACCTGCCGCGCTGGCTCGCCGCGAACCCGGGGCTGCCGCGATGCTACTGGTCGGAGCGCGGGGGCCGCTTCGAACTGGCCGGAGTCGGCGTCGCCGACAGCGTGGTCGCCGCCGCGGGGACGCGCGACCCCGACCCGCTCGCCGCCATCGAGGATCGCCTGGACCCGGACGCCGGCGAGGTCCGCTACTTCGGCGGACAGGCCTTCGACGGCCGCGCGGCCGCGGACGCCGACTGGGCGGCGTTCGGCCGCTCGCGCTTCACCCTGCCGCGCTTCGCGATCACGCGCGCCGGCGGCACCTGGGAGCTGGCGTGCACCTTCGCCGACGACCCGGGGCAGGGACGCCAGGCGCTCAGGCAGCTCGAGGCCGAGCTGACGCATCTGCGCACCGGCCAGCGCGCGCTCGCGCCGCTGCCCGCGGTGCTCGACCGCGCCGACCGACCCGATCGCGCCGGCTGGGTCGCGGCGGTCGAGGCGTCGCTCGCGCGGATCGAGCGCGGCCCGCTGCAGAAGGTCGTGCTCGCGCGGCGCACCGACTTCCGCTTCGCCGAGGCGCCCGACGCGTTCCTGCTCCTGCACCGGCTGCGCGCGGAGAATCCCGAGGGGTTCCACTTCGCGTACTGCCCCGACGGCGCTGCGACGTTCCTCGGCGCGTCGCCCGAGCGCCTCTACCGGCGCGAGGGGCGGCGCATCCTCTCCGAGGCCATCGCGGGCACGCGCCGGCGCGGCGACTCCGAGCGCGAGGACCAGGCGATCGGGGACGCGCTGCTGGACTCCGAGAAGGACCGGCGCGAGCACCGCTTCGTCGCCGACACCGTCGGCCGGGCGCTCGGGGAGCTGTGCCGCACCTACCGCGCCGACCCCGAGGTCTCGCTGCTCAAGCTCGCGCGCCTGCAGCACCTGCGCCGCGGCTTCGAGGGGACGCTGCGCGGCCAGGCCGACGACGTCGCGATCGTCGCGGCGCTGCACCCGACGCCCGCCGTGGCCGGCAACCCGACGGCGGCCGCGGTGGCGGAGATCGCCCACCGCGAGCCGTTCTCGCGCGGCTGGTACGCGGGGCCGCTCGGCTGGGTCGGCCCGCGCGGCGCGGACTTCACCGTGGCCATCCGCTCCGGGCTGCTGGCCGGCGACCGCCTCGCGCTCTTCACCGGCGCGGGGATCGTGCGCGGCTCGCGGCCGATCGCGGAGTGGGAGGAGCTCGAGAACAAGCTCGCCGGCTTCGTCAGGGTCATTGGAGCCCCATGAGCGACGCCGCGCGCCTGAACACGTTGTGGGGACGGCTGATCGTCGAGGAGCTGGCGCGCTGCGGCGTCGATCTCGTGTGCGTCTCGCCGGGCTCGCGCTCCACGCCGCTGACCGCGGCCGTGGCGCGCGGCCGCATCCCCTCCCGGCTCTGGCTGGACGAGCGCGGCGCCGCGTTCCACGCCCTCGGGCACGCGCGGGCCACCGGCAGGCCGGCGGCCCTGGTCTGCACCTCGGGGACGGCGGTCGCCAACTACCTCCCGGCGGTCGTGGAGGCGGCGCAGGAGTGCGTGCCACTGGTCGTCCTCACGGCGGACCGCCCGCCGGAGCTGCTGGATGCCGGCGCCAACCAGGCGATCCGCCAGCAGGGGATCTTCGGTGACTACGTGCGCTGGGCGTCAGTGCTGCCGGCGCCGTGCGCCGAGGTCCCGGCGCGCGCGGTCCTGACGACGATCGACCAGGCGGTCCACCGCGCGCTTGGCCCGCCGGCCGGGCCGGTGCACCTCGACTGCATGTTCCGCGAGCCGCTCGAGCCCGCCGGGGATGCGCCGTGGCCGGAGGAGATCCCGGCGCGCTGGCGCGAGAGCGATGCCCCGTTCACGGAGCACGCGCGGGTGGCCATGGCCCCGGACGCGGCGGGTCTCGACCGCGCCGCGGGCCTCGTCCGGGGTGCGCGCCGGGGCCAATTCAATTGATACTTTGATTGTAACGAAAGAGTCAGAAGATGGGTATTAGACCATAGTACCGGATAGATGGAATTATGGCGTAGGCGTCGCTGTCGAAACTCCAGGGAGTGTTGGAATAGCCAGGGGTGTCAACGTGGGTGTAATGGTAGGTGTTGGTGTCGGGTTGAGCGGAGTCCAGCCGCTTTTATAAAAATATTCCTGCAGGAAGCCGAGGCGTTCCTGGTCCGTCATCAAACGCGGACGAGAGTAATCTTCGAGCATGGTCGTGATTAATTCAATGCTGATTAACTTTCCATCATAGATTACGTAACGATCAAGAAACTCGCGGCGTATCCCTTTTGGCATCCAATCCTGGTCACCCATCTGGTCGAAGAACAAATTCCCTTGTCCGTAATGAATAAAGATACCTTTATAGAATTCCATCGTCTGTGCATAATGCGCCTGGCTGCCCAAAACGAGGGAGGCGCCGGAATCAGCCAGGAAACGAAAGTCGGTGATCTGCTGGGGGTTCGGCCGATAATCATAGCTCTGATTCCAGTGCATGGTAGCAATGACCACATACCCCTCCGCCCTCAATTGACCGATTTCCTGCTTCAGGTAGGGATAATCA
>DATDCY010000030.1 GCA_036524115.1 bacterium
GACGTAATCGGAGACCAAGTCCTGGATCGGATTTGCGTTCCGAACCTGGTCCAGCAAGTCCTCAGAAAACACTCCGCCTTACGCCCTCCGTGTCGGATGCGGGCATCAATATAGGGTGAAAACGGAAAAAAGCAAGTGAAAATAACAAACTATGCGCCAGAGGCCCCCTCTAGCGATCTCCCCCCAGCAGGCCGCCCAGGCCGCCGAGGACCGAACCCTCCTCCCGCGCCCCGCGGCCGGAGATCCCCGGCACGGCGGCGACGATCCGGCTGGCCATCCGCGAGAACGGCAGCGACTGCAGCCAGATCCGCCCGGGACCCTGCAGGGTCGCGAAGAACAGCCCCTCCCCCCCGAAGATCGCCGACTTCACCCCCCGGACCATCTGGATGTCGTAGGCGACGGACGGCTGGAAGCCGACGATGCAGCCGGTGTCGACGCGCAGGACCTCGCGGGCGCCGAGGTGGCGCTCGGTGAGCATCCCGCCGGCGTGGACGAAGGCCCAGCCGTCGCCCTGCAGCCGCTCCATGATGAACCCCTCTCCCCCGAAGAAGCCGACGCCAAGGCGCTTCTGGAAGGCGATGCCGATGCTCACCCCCTTGGCGGCGGCGAGGAAGGCGTCCTTCTGGACGATCAGCTCGCCGCCGAGCTCGGCCAGGTGCACAGGGACGATCCGGCCCGGATACGGCGCGGCGAAGGCGACGCGGCGCTTCTCGGCGGCGCGGTTCTGGAAGACGGTCATGAAGAGCGACTCGCCAGTGAGCAGGCGCTTGCCGGCGCCCATGAGCGCGCCCATGAGGCCGCCGCCCTGCGACTGCGCGGAGCCGTCGCCGAAGATGGTCTCCATCTCGACGCCGTCCTCCATGTACATCATCGCGCCCGCCTCGGCGACGACCGCCTCCTGCGGGTCGAGCTCGACCTCGACGTACTGGAGGTCCTCGCCGAAGATCTTGTAGTCGATCTCATGCATCGCGTTCATGCCCGTCCTCCGTTCAGACGCCTTGGGGGGGCAGAATTGAATTCTGTCCCAGGACAATGGCGGTTTCGGTTCACCGCCAGGTGATCTCCGGTTCGTGGCGCAGGGGGAACCGGTGGTAGCGGTAACGCGGCTCGCCGATCATCATCGCCCCGCAGAACTGGTGCTTCTCCGGGAGCGCCAGCGCCTGCTGCAGCGGCGGCCAGTGCAGCGCCGCCATGTGCACGTAGCCCGCCCAGCACGCGCCGAGCCCGAACGACGGCGCGGCCAGCTCCAGGTACGCGAGGGCGAGGGTGCAGGCGCTCGGCGCCGTGACGTCGGCGGCTGGCGCGTGCGCCACGACCAGGTGCGGCGCCGACCGGCAGACGAGGTCCGTGCCCGCGTCCCAGGCCGAGACCACCCGGTCCAGCCCCATCCCGCGCGCCATCTCCGGCTCGCGCTCGACGATCGCCCGCATCCAGTCCACCACGTGGCCGCCGAGGGCACGCACCTGCTCGCGACCCGAGATCACCAGCCAGCGCACCGGCTGGCGGTTGTGGCCCGACGGCGCGTACCGCGCGACACGGATGAGCCGCTCGATGCGGCCGGGGTCCGGGGACGATTCCTTGAAGGCGCGGATCGAGCGGCGCGAGCGCAGGAAGTGCTCCGCTTGCCCGGGGTCCAGGTGCCACTCCGGGCGCACGGGCGGGCAGGACTCGCTCGCCATCGTGTCGAGCGAGCAGGCGCCGTAGGGACAGGCCGCGACGCAGTGGCCGCAGGAGATGCACAGCTCTTCGCCGCCGGGGACGAGCGACGGCGGCGAGGCGCCCGCCGGAGCGATGATCCTGATGGGGCAGACGGCCGAGCAGATCCCGTCCCGCCGGCACGTGCTCTCATCGACGACGAATCGGCTCATGTCCACCTCTCTTCGCCCTGCTCTGGGTTCGCAGTTTCCGGAGTTTATATCAGGAAGTCACGGCGCGCGAAGAGACTGAATGCAACCTCGGTCCGAACAGTTGCCGCAGCCACAGGCCCCCGCACGGGCGCATTGGCGAGCGCCTGGGCTGGCGACGGCACTGTCATCGGATCGCAGTTCATGGAATCTTCATCAGGAAGTCACAGCGCGCGACGCCTGACCGCATTGGAACAGGCCGGAGGGGTGGCGCCGAGGGGAGGGCCTCCGCCGCGCGGACCGAAGGGAGACAAAAGGAAGTGTCAGCCGCGCTGTTCCGGCCCGCGATCCGATCGCAGGCCGAACGAGATCGCGAGCACCAGCCCTAGAGCAGCCCGTGGTGCGCTGACGCGAGCGGTCGAGTGTGGTGGGGGTGCGCAGCGGCAGGACCCCGAAGGCCGCGCCCGGTCCCGGACCGTCCGCGATTGACAGCCGCCGCCCCCCAAGCGGACAATCCGCCGCACCCATGCACGAGAAGCGCCTGCGCGTCCACTTCCTCGGCATCGGCGGCACCGGCATGGCCACGGCGGCCGGGCTCGCCGCCGACGCCGGCTTCGCGGTCACCGGCTCGGACGCCGGCGTCTTCCCGCCGATGAGCGACTTCCTGCGCGAGAAGGGCCTCGTCGTGCGCGAGGGCTACGGGCCCGCGAACCTGGAGCCCGCGCCCGACCTCGTCGTGGTGGGCAACGCGCTCTCGCGCGGCAACCCCGAGGTCGAGTCGCTGCTCGACCGGCGCCTGCCCTACTGCTCGCTGCCGGAGTTCCTGCGCGAGCGCTTCTTCCCCGGGCGGCGGGTGACCGCCGTGTGCGGCACGCACGGCAAGACGACGATCACGACGCTGCTGGCTTGGCTGCTCGAGTCGGCGGGGCGCTCGCCCACGTTCCTCGCGGGCGGCGTGGCGCTGAACTTCGGCGGGGGCGGCCGCCTCGGGACGGGCGAGGACTTCGTCATCGAGGGCGACGAGTACGACACCGCCTTCTTCGACAAGCGCTCGAAGTTCCTCGTCTACCGCCCGCACAACGTCGTGCTCGCAAACGTCGAGTTCGACCACGCGGACATCTTCGCGTCGCTCGAGGAGTACACGCTCTCCTTCCGGCGCCTCGTGAACCTGGTCCCCGGCAACGGCTTCCTCGTCTTCAACGCCGGCGACCCGCCCGCCGCCGAAGTGGCGGCGCCGTGCCGGGGCCGGCTGGTCCCCGTCGCGCCCGGCGATCCCGCGCCGTGGGAGTTCCCGCTGCCGGGGGCGCACTTCCGCACCGACGCCCTGCTCGCGGCGGCCGCGGCGTCGGCGCTCGGCCTGGACGCCGGCGAGATCGCGCGGGGCATGGCGAGCTACCGCGGCGTGAAGCGGCGCCTCGAGGCGATCTTCTCCGGCGCCGGCGTCACGCTCTACGACGACTTCGCGCACCACCCGACGGCGATCCGCCTCGACCTGGAGACGCTGCGCGCGAAGCACCCCGGCGCGCGGCTGCGCGCGCTGTTCGAGCCGCGCTCCAACACGCTGCGGCGCGCGATCTTCCAGGAGGCCCTCCCGGGTGCTTTCGCCGCGGCCGACGAGGTGATCGTCGGCGCGGTGCACCGCGCGGCGCAGCTCCAGGACGCGGAGCGGCTCGACCCGGCGCGGCTGGTGCGGGAGATCGGGGCGGCCGGCGGGCGCGCGCGGCAGATCGAGGATATCGGGGAGATCGTCGCGGCGGTGCGTGCCGACCTGCGGCCCGGGGACGTGATCGCGGTGCTCTCGAACGGTGCCTTCGGCGGGCTGATCCCGCGCCTGCGCGAGACGATCGAAGCATGGGCGGCCGCGCGGCGCTGACGCTCCCTCCCGCGCTGCGGCCGGGAGACCTCGTGGCGGTGGCCGCGCCGGCGAGCGCGTTCGACCGCGCCGCATTCCGCCGCGGCGCCGAGCTGATCGCCGCCCGCGGCTACCGCGTCGCCTACCGCGAGGACGTCTTCTCCCGCCACGGCTCGTTTGCCGGCGACGACGACCGCCGCACCGCCGAGATCAATGCCTGGATCCGGGACCCCGGGGTGAAGGCGATCATCGCCGCGCGCGGCGGCTGGGGGTGCGCGCGGATCGCGGCCCGGCTCGACTGGCGCCTCTTGGCACGCAGCCCGAAGGCGATCGCGGGCTTCTCCGACCTCACGACGCTGCTGCTCGCGGCCACGCAACGAGCGGGCGTCGCCGCCTTCCACGGGCCGATGGTCGCAAGCGCCGGCCGCAGCGATGCCGGCCTGCGCGACCTCGCCCGTCTGCTGTCGCTGCTCGCCGGGAACGCGGCGCCACGGACCCATCGCGCGCTCCGGACGCTGCGGCCCGGGCGCGCGCGGGCGCCGCTCGCGGGCGGCAACCTGAGCCTCCTCGCGAGTGCGTGCGGCACGCCTCTGCAGCCCGAAATGAGGGGGCGCATCCTCTTCGTGGAAGAGGTCGGCGAGCCGCTCTACCGCGTCGATCGCGCCCTGCGCCAACTCGTGCTCGCGGGCGTCCTCGACGGGGTCGCGGGCGTCGTCCTCGGCGCCTTCACGGGGATGAAGCCCGCGGAGCGGCGGGCGGTGCCGGGCCTGTTCCTCGAAGCCGCGGGCGGCCGCCGCATTCCGGTCGTGGCGGGGCTCGCCGCGGGCCACGGCGTCCCGAACCGCGCGATCCCCTTCGGCGTCCCCGCGACGCTGGATGCGGACGCCGGCACGCTCGTCTTCGATCCCTGCGTGCGCGCATGAGCGACACCCGAGAGCTGGCGCACGCCGCCGGCGAACTCCTCATCTGCGGCTTCGAGGGCACCGAGCCCTCCGTCGAGATCCTCGAATTGATCCGCGCGGGGCTCGGCGGCGTCATTCTGTTCCGCAAGAACTGCGTCGACGCCGCGCAGGTCCTGGAGCTGACCAACCGCCTGCAGGAGGCGGCGCGCGCCGCGGGACACGAGCGGCCGCTCCTGATCGCGATCGACCAGGAGCAGGGCCGCGTGGTCCGCCTCGTCGAGGGTGTCACGGTCTTCCCGGCCATGGGAACTATCGCGCGCGCTGGTGACGCGGACCTCGTCGGCCGCGTCGCGGGGGCAGTCGGGCGCGAGCTGCTCGCCGTCGGCGTGAACTGGAACCTCGCGCCGGTGGCCGACGTGCTCTCGGTGCAGGGCTGCCCGGTCGGCGACCGCAGCTTCGGCGCGGACCCGCAGACGGTCGCGGGGATGGTCGCCGCCTACGTCCGGGGCGCCGCCGGCGCCGGCATCCGCACGAGCGCCAAGCACTTCCCCGGGCACGGCGCGACCGGCAAGGACAGCCACTTCACGACGCCGACCATCGGCCGCACCCGCGCGCAGCTCGATCGCTGCGACCTCGTCCCCTTCCGCGCCGCGATCGCCGCGGGCGTCTCCGCGGTGATGACGACGCACATCACCTTCCCGGCCCTCGACCCGCGGGCCCCGGCGACCCTCTCGCGGCCGATCCTCGAAACCCTGCTGCGCGGCGAGCTCGGCTTCGCGGGCGTCGTCATCTCCGACGACCTGGAGATGGCGGGCATCGCGCTCAAGGCCTCGCTCGAGGAGGCGGCGCTCGACGCCCTGCGCGCCGGCTGCGACATCCTGATCGCGTCCCGGATGCTGCTGCCCCGGCGCGACCTTCCCGGCCTGCTCGAGGCACTGCGGCGCGCCGTCGCACGCGGCGCGGTGCCGGCGGAGCGGATCGC
>DATDCY010000031.1 GCA_036524115.1 bacterium
CGATGTACAAGCGCAATCGGTGGGCGGACATCGCGGATGACGACTGTGTGTCCCGCCCCGGCGGCATCATTGACATGAACGCGCTGACCGACCTTGAGCCGCTGCAACCCCCGGCGCTGCCCCCGAGCGGCTTTGCCGAGATCCAGCGCTACGGCGGCATCATCCAGAAGGCGACGGGGACGTATGACGTGTCCCGGGGCGCGATGGCCGGGGCGCAGGAGACCGCGACCACTACCATCGCCCTGCAAAACGTCGCGGAGATCCGCTTTAAGACGATGGCGATCCTTGCCGAGCGCCAGTTCATCCGCCCGCTCGGCAACCTGATGATCCGCTACAACCGCATCTACATGACCCGCCCGAGGCAGGTACGCATCCTCGGCAACGACTTCATGCTCGACCCCTCCTCCGCGATGCCGGGACTACCCGGCAACATGGGTGCGCCGGGGATGATGAATCCCGGCTTGCCACCGCAGGGAACCCCCCCCATGCCCCCTGCCGGCGCACCTTCCTCCCCCATGCCCGCGATGTTCGGCGGCGGCATGAATTTCATGCAGATCGCCAAGGAAGACCTCGCGGAAGACCCCGACATCTACGCGGTCGGCGCGGCGCTGGAAGTCGGCGTCAACAAGGACATGCAGATCAACAACCTGATGAAGTTCCTCCAGATCACGGCCAACCCGATCTTCCTGCAAAACCCGCTCTACAGCATCAATTTCGGAGCCATCCTTGAGCGCCTGCCGTACCTGATGAACATCAAGCTCAAGGCGCCTCTGGTCACGCAGGGCAACCCGATGCTCGCCTATCAGGAGATCCAGAAGGAGCAGCAGCTTGCCGACGGGATGATGATGAACGAGATCCAAGGCGGGATGCCCCCCGGCGCGGCCATGACCGGGGGCGGGCCTCCGTCGCCGCCGTCCCGCGTCAAGGGCGAGCTTTCCAAGTCCACCGTCAATCAGGGAGGGGAAGGCGAATGAAGCGTAGGAAGGGCGGCAAATGATCCGGCCCCTGAACAAGCGGATCGCGGTGCGCCGGTTCTCACCGAAGGACACGACGGCGGGCGGACTGATTCTGCCCGAGCAGGCCAAGGAGATCCCGGTCGGCGGCGAGGTCAAGGCCGTGGGCAACGGGATTGACGATATCGCCGTTGGCGATGTCGTGATCTTCGGCAAGAACGCGGGGCAGGAGATCGCCGTCGAGGGCGAGGCGTTCCTGATGCTGCGCTACGAGGACGTTCTCGGGATCTACGAGAAATGAGCGAGCCGCAGAAGTTCCCCGAGGAGGTGATGGAAGATTGGGAGGCCATCCTGCTGCGTCCGGGCATGAGCGTGCTTGCCACTTTCATGTCGGGAGAACTGGACTACGCGCTCGCGCGGATGGATGCCGACGAAGAGATGGGTCTGGAAAAGTTGTCCGTTTGCCGAGGAGAGATCAAGGCGCTTCGGCGCGTCATCAGGTTCGTGAAGAAGGAATTCAACAGGGCCGCGAAAAGCGACACCCCTGAAACAAAGGAGCAGTAAATGAGCGAAGAAGTGAAGACCGGAGACACGGCAACCCCGGCCCCACAGCCCGATCCGCAGCCGCAGATCGAGATCGTGGACACGCCCGTGGTGGCCCCCGAGGTCGCAGCGCCGGCCCCCGCGCCGGCACCCCCTCCGCTGATCTTCGGCAAGTACCGCACGCCAGAGGACGCCGAGAAGGCATACTCCGAGGCGCAGCGGGCGATGCACGAGGCCAAGACGGAGGCCGCGAAACTCCGCGAGCAGCTTGAGCAGCGCGCGGCGTACAACCCGCCGCCCCCCGCTGTCGAGCCGGTGACGAACTTCGAGGACAAGTTCCGCGAGCAGCTTGCCGAGAATCCTGGGTTCACGATCTACAAGATGATCCACGACCAGACGACCCGGCTTCTCGCGCAGCAGCAGCAAGCCAACCTCGGTCGCCTCAAGGAGTTTCAGTCCTTCTCCTCCCGTCCCGAGTATGCCGATGTCTCTGCCGAAGTCGCCGCCGAGCTTCCGTTCTCCAGCGAGCCGATGGAGATGCTCTTTCTCCGCAAGCGCGTTGCGAAACTGGAGGCCGCCGGGACGCAGGCGACCCGCGAGATCACTCCTCCGCACGTCGAGGCCGGCAACGCCGCCCGTCGCGCCGGGGCCAACTCCCTTCGCGTGGAGTTGGAACCCGACACCGCGAAGGCGCGCAGAGCCTACGGCGAGGACAAGACGCTGGAGCTGGCGCGGCTCGTCGCCAAGCAAAAGGCAGCGGGCGGCGACATGAGGGGCATGTCCATCGACGATTGGGAGAAGGCCAATGCTTAAAGTCACGAAGGGCACAAGGACTCCGGTCAACCTCACGCCCAAGAAGCGCGGGCGTCCCCCGAAGGTTCGCCCGAGCGTCCTTGACACCATGAAGGCCAACGAAGACCCCGACATTCGGTTCATGCGCGACCTGACCGTCAACGACCGGACTGAGGTCATCAACGGAGACCCGAACTTCGTCTATCGCTGGTGCGAGGAGTCCAAGCTGCGCACCCGCGAGATGCAGGGCTACGAGAAGAATCCCGATCCCGATGTCAAGACGCACTTCGACGGCAACTACATGCCGCCGGAAGGCTACGACCGGCGTCTGACGAACAAGGGCGGGATGGTTCTCTGCCGCATCAAGAAGTCGCTCCACGAGAAGCGCGTCGCCTACAAGGCGGAAGAGGTGGCGAAGCAGTCCGCCGCCATGGAGGCGCAGCACGTCTCGGAGATGAGACAGACCGGTTACGAGGTTCTCGGCGCGAGTGACCCGGTAGTGGTCGGGGGACTGAGCAACGGGGAGTAAGAAACCATGACAGTCATCCGAGCGAACTTCGCAGACCTGAACAACGCGAACTTCTACAAGATCGCGTTTCAGGGCTACACCGATCATCCGACGGTGCACGACAAGATCTTCAACGTCAAGGACTCCAAGCGTGCGACCGAGTACGTGTCGGCGGTCAGCGGGCTTGCCATGCCGTCGAGCAAGGCCGAGGGCGCGGACATGGACTACGACACGCCGATCCAGCTCTACGACGGCTCCGTCTCGCACACGACCTACGCGCAGGGCGTGCGCCTGACCCGCGAGGCGATGGAGGACGACGAGTACGGGATCATGGGCGAGCGCCTGTTCTCCTCGCTCGGTCGCGGCTTCAACCAGCGCGTCGAGACGCAGGCGGCGGCGTTCTTCAACAACGGGTTCGGCTCGCAGACCGGCCCGGACGCGGTGGCCGTGTTCTCGGCGTCGCACCCGAAGAACCCCGACGAGTCCACGACCTACATCAGCAACATCATCACCGCCGCCGACCTGTCCACGACCTCGCTCAAGTCGGCGCTGACCGCGTTCGAGAACCAGACGGACGAGCGCGGCCTGAAGTTCAACCAGAAGGCGCGCTACCTGCTCGTCCCCGCCGACCTCAAGTGGACGGCGCAGGAGATCCTCTCCTCGGCGCTGGAGCCCTACGTCGCGGAGAACACCAAGAACGTGCTGAACAACTCGCTGGAGCTGATCGTCTGGCCGTTCCTCACGGACACCGACGCTTGGTTCCTCCTTTCCGAGAAGTCGCAGCACACGCTGAACTTCTTCTGGCGGCGCAAGTTCAACGTCAAGCGCGACTCGGACTTCGACAGCGACGACGCCAAGTACGGGGCGTCCATGCGCTTCTCGGTCTACTGCGAGAAGGCGTGGCTCGGCACCCTCGGCTCGGCCGGCGCCTAGGCAAGGAAAGGAGGACAAGGCCATGCCCATCATCCCGATCAGAAAGATTCCCGCGCTTCAGGAGTTCGCCGTCTCCACGTGCGGCACCATCACCAGGGGCACCGCCCTCACCATGAGCGCGGCCGGTTTCCTGACCAACACGATCACCGGCTACGCGACGAACGCGCCGTTCGCCGCCGTCGCTGCCGAGGCCAAGGCCACCGCCTCGTCGCTGCTCCAGAGCAACAAGATTAAGTGCTGGCAGATTCAGCCCGAGACCCTGTGGGAGGCGACCGTCTCCGGTTCCGGTTCCAGCGTCGGCATCGGGAGTCTCGTGCATCTGAAGAACGCCGGCACGGGCATCCAGTACAGCGCGACCACCGTCACCACGGGCGGCTGCTTCATCATCGAGGGCTTC
>DATDCY010000032.1 GCA_036524115.1 bacterium
ACGATCGTCCGGGTAGCTCTCTTCCGGAAAATGCTGACGGATGCGATCCCACTGTTCGTCCGTGAGTCGCAGTGCCATGCCTCATGATAGCGCCTGAAATGCCGAGGCCAAAGTGAAATCCGAATTTGAGATAGGTTCTAGTTCAGCCGAAGGTTCGGCCCGTCGAACCAGACCCGTCCTGCAGGCCGCTCGCAGCGGGCAACGCCGTCAAGGGTGCCAGGGCGCCCCGACCGTCGAGGGCTGGACCGCGCCCCCGGGTCCCGGTGGTCAGCCCTCGACTGACATCTCGTCGAAGATGGCGGCGAAATGCGACGCGGAGTCAGCGAATGCCTCGAGCACCTGCGGGTGAAAGTGCGTGGGCATCGTCCGCCCGTCACCGTGCGTCAGGATCTCGATCACCCGCCCGTGCGTGAGCGCCGGCTTGTAGGGGCGCACGCTGCGCAGCGCCTCGTACTGATCAGCGATGTTCATGATCATGCCGGCCAGCGGCACCTCGTCGGCCCGAAGTCCGCGCGGATACCCGCCGCCGTCGTGGCGCTCGTGGTGAGTCAGGGCGATCACCTCGGCCATCTGCAGGAAGGTCGAGGTCGAACCCTCGAGGATATGCGCGCCGGCGGTCGTGTGCCCCTTCGCGATCGCGAACTCGTCGGGCGTCAGCGGCCCGGGCTTGCCGAGGATCTCCGAGGGGATCACCACCTTGCCGATATCGTGCATCGGGCTGGCGTAGAAGATGGCCTCCTGCCGCTCGTCGTCCCAGCCGAGCTCGCGGGCGAGGTGGCGGCAGTAGTGACCAACGCGCTTGATGTGGCCGGCGGTGAAGCCGTCCTTGAACTCGGCCACGGTGGTGAGGCGGAAGATCGTGTCCAGGTAGCTGGCCTTGAGCTCGTCCTTGGAGCGGCAAAGCTGCTCGAGCGCGCGCTCGAGCTGCGCGGTGCGCTCGCGGACCTGGGCGTCGAGCGCCTCGTTGTGCCGCTGGAGGAACTCCTCGAACTCCACGACGCGCAGGAGGTTCTTCGCACGCAGCGCCAGCTCGGTCTGATCGACGGGCTTGCTGATGAAGTCGCTCGCGCCGACCGCCAGGCCCCGGATCTTCGAGTCGCGTCCCTCGAGCGAGGTCACGAGCACCACCGGCACGTGCTGGGTCTCGGGGTCCTCCTTGAGGAGCTGGCAGGCGAAGAAGCCGTCGATGACCGGCATCACGACGTCCATGAAGATGAGGTGGGGCCGGATCCGCCGCGCCGTGTCGAGCGCGGTGCGCCCGTCGTCGGCGATGGTCACCTCGTAGCCGAGTGGGAGGAGCATGTCCTCCATCAGCCGCTGGGCGAGGCGGTCGTCGTCAACGACGAGAATCCGCGGCTTCTCCCCGCCCAGCATCGGCCCTCCCCAATTCCGCCCGCGCGCGGCTACCCCCGGCGCGCGAGGCCCGGCACCTTGGTAGCCGATGTCGGCGGGGGTGTCAACTTCAGAACCGCGGCCGTGCTAGAGGCTGCCGGCGGGGGTGGCGGCGAGCGCGTCCCGGATGGAGCGCTCCAGCGCCGGCGGCAGCCCGGGCAGGTCGACGTTGAGGAAGCCGCGCGTGATCGCCGCGACGGCCTCCTCGCGCGCAAGCCCGCGCGACATCAGGTAGGCGACCTCCTCCTCGGCGATGGGCGAGATGGCGGCCTCGTGGGAGAGCTCCGCGTGCGGGACCCCGTCGGCTTCCAGCTCGGGGACCGCGACGATCGCCGCTTCCGGGGAGACGAGCATCCCGCGACACTCGAGGCGGGCGCGACAGCGGTCCGTGCGGGCCACGAGCTGGCCGCGCGCCCACGTCCGCGAGCGCCCCTCGCCGATGGTCCGGGTGATCGTCTCGCTGGAGCTGCCGTCGCCCTCGTGGACGACGCGGCTGCCGATGTCGATCAGCGAGTCGCCGCGAGCGCAGACGACGGCCTGGAAGCGGGCCCGCGCGTTCGCCCCGCGCAGAAGAACCGCCGGGCACATCTGGAGCGTGCGCACCGCGCCGAAGAGCACGTAGTTCGAGACGTAGGTCCCGCCCTCCTCGATGACGACCGCCGAGCGCGGCCGCACGTCGATCCCCTCGCCCCAGCGGTGGATCATGGTGAACGTCAGCGACCCGCCGTGGCGCACGACGAACTCGCTGACGCCGATGTGCAGCCCCCCGGCGGCGCGTTGGACCGCGCAGCCCGTGATCACGTGCAGGGAGGCCCCCGCCTCGACGAGCACCACATTGTGCAGGTTCTGCGAGAGGGCCGTCTCGTCGAGGAGCAGGCAGGCCTGCACCGGGTCCACGATCCGCGCGCCGGGGCGCGCCCGCAGGCAGTAGCCCCCGGTCGGACGCAGCGCCGCGGCGGCGGTGTACTTGTCGGCGCCGGGGTCCGCGACCCGCCACCAGACCTCCTCGACCCACGGCGGCCGGCCGCCGGGGTCGGCGCTCCAGGCCACGTCGAGGGCTCCGGCGAAACGCTCCGCCACGGACCGCGCCAGGAGTCTCTGGTCGCGCTGGACGAACGAGCCCGCGCGGTCCCCGGCGTCCAGGTCGACGCCCGCGGCGAGCGCGGCCGCCCGCACCTCCCGGTCGGGTGCATCGCCCGCGCCGGCGCGCGGTTCCATGTGGAAGCGCCGCAGGTCGAGGTCGGGGCCGTAGCGGGCGGGCAGGTCGCAGGCCGCCGCGGCGCGCGCGAGGACCTCCTGGCGCT
>DATDCY010000033.1 GCA_036524115.1 bacterium
GAATAATCAAAATCACGTTGCATAAATTTTGTTCGTATTTGAGAAGCGTCATGCATGTAGCAGGAGATTCCGAAGTACAAAGAAGTTTTATTATAGAATACAACCACTTTTGTTTTTTCAGAAGATGGTTGACCATAATTAAGTTCACGCTGTGTGAAGGTTTCAATGCCAGACAATTGCCAAATGGGTTTGTCTAATTTGGCCCGGCGCCGCCCCGCCCCCGCTCTGTCCCAGGCCAACTTCTTCATCGCACCTTGGATCGGCGGCCTGCCCAGGGCCACGGCCCGGGGGCGCCTGTGAGCGGTCATAATGCGCCGGCCGCTTGCTGTGGCGGCTGAGTGTGGCCGGCGCATTGACAGTCGAGCAGCTGATGAGTGCTCTCGCGGACTGAAGGGCGTCAGGGCGAGACGGAAGCGAACGGGCGCCCCCGGGCCGGGGCCCGACACGGATGCCGGGGAACGGGTCCGGCCCGGGACACCGCATACGCGTCGCAGGACGGCCGATTTGCCCCCCGCTCCCCGATCGTGTAGAATCCCGCCCCAAAACTATAGAGAGAAACAGGAAGAGAAAGAGGAGGAAGCAAGCAGTGGTCATGGAAAAAGAGGAGAAGACCGGAGTCATCAGCACCTACCGGCTCCACGAGAGCGACACCGGCTCCCCCGAGGTGCAGGTGGCCCTGCTCTCGGAGCGCATCAAGTACCTCCAGGAGCACTTCAAGACCCACACGAAGGACCACCACTCGCGCCGGGGCCTGTTGAAGATGGTCGGCCAGCGCCGCCGTCTGCTCAACTACCTCAAGCGCGCCGACATCAAGCGCTACCGCGAAATCATCGAGCGCCTCGGCATCCGCAAGTAGCGGCGCCGGAGCCCTTCAGACGAAAAGGACGGAAAACATGAGCGTCACACGTGTCTCTATGGACCTTGGGGGCCGCACCCTCACCCTCGAAACCGGCAGGATGGCCAAGCAGGCCGACGGCGCCGTCTTCGTGACCTACGAGGGCTGCGCGGTGCTCGCGACCGCGGTCGCCGCCGACGCGCCCCGCGAGGGCGTCGACTTCTTCCCGCTGACCGTGCACTACCAGGAGAAGCAGTTCGCCGCCGGGAAGATCCCGGGCGGGTTCTTCCGCCGCGAGGGCCGCCCCGGCGAGCGCGAGATCCTCGGCTGCCGGCTGATCGACCGGCCGCTGCGCCCGCTCTTCCCGAAGGGCTTCCGCAACGACGTGCAGATCATCTGCAACGTCTACTCCGCCGACCAGGTCAACGAGACCGACATCCTGGCGCTCAACGGCGCCTCGGCGGCGCTGACGATCTCGCGCGTCCCGTTCGACGGCCCGGTCGGCGCGGTCCGCATCGGCCAGGTCGACGGGCAGCTGGTCGTCAACCCGACCACCGAGCAGATCGCCGCCGGCACCCTGAACGTGGTGATCGCCGGCACCGCGGACGCGATCCTCATGGTCGAGGCCGGCAGCCGCGAGGTCAGCGAGGAGACCATCGTCCAGGCCCTCCTGCTCGGCCAGGAGCAGATCGGCAAGCTCGTCGCGCTGCAGCTCAAGCTGCGCGACGCCGCCGGCGCCCCGCCCGAGAAGATGGCCTTCACGCCCGCGACGCTCGAGCCCGAGCTCAAGCGCGTGCTCGAGGCCGAGTACCTCGAGCAGCTGCGCGAGGCGATGCTCGTGCCCGGCAAGTTCGCGAAGGAGGACGCGGTCAAGGCGGTGCGCGAGCTGGCGTTCGAGGAGTTCGCCGAGTTCGCCAGCCCCGGGGTCGACCGCAAGAAGGAGATCGCCGCGATCTTCGCCGACATGGAAAAGCGCGAGGCCCGGCGCATGATCGCCGAGGAGGGCCGGCGCGTCGACGGCCGCAAGCTCAACGAGATCCGCCCGATCACGGGCGAGGTCGGCCTGCTGCCGCGCACGCACGGCTCGGCGCTCTTCACCCGCGGCGAGACCCAGGCGCTCGCGGTGACGACGCTCGGCACCTCCGAGGACGAGCAGATCATCGACGACCTCGGCCTGGTCACGCGCAAGCGCTTCATGCTGCACTACAACTTCCCGCCGTTCTCCACCGGCGAGGCGAGCATGCTGCGCGGCACCAGCCGCCGCGAGACCGGCCACGGCGCGCTCGCCGAGCGCGCGCTCTCCCAGGTGCTCCCGCCGAAGGAGCGCTTCCCCTACACGGTGCGCGTGGTCTCCGACATCCTCGAGTCCAACGGCTCCTCCTCGATGGCCACGGTCTGCGGCGGCTGCCTCTCGCTGATGGACGCCGGCGTGCCGATCGCGTCGCCGGTGGCCGGCATCGCGATGGGCCTCGTCGCCGAGGGCGGCGGCTTCCACATCCTCTCCGACATCCAGGGGGTCGAGGACCACTGCGGCGACATGGACTTCAAGGTCGCCGGCACCGCGGCCGGCATCACCGCGCTGCAGATGGACCTCAAGGTCAAGGGGCTGACCCGCGAGGTCATGGCGCGGGCCCTGGCGCAGGCCCGCGAGGGGCGCCTGCACATCCTCGGGAAGATGGCCGAGGCGCTGGCGACCCCGCGCGCCGACATCTCGGCGTACGCGCCGCGCATCCTCACCATGAAGATCAAGGTCGACAAGATCCGCGACGTCATCGGCTCGGGCGGGAAGACGATCCGCTCGATCATCGAGCAGACCGGCTGCAAGATCGAGGTGCAGGACGACGGCACGATCAACATCGCCTCGGTCGACGAGAACTCGGCCAAGAAGGCGATGGCGATCATCAAGGAGCTGACCGCCGAGGCCGAGATCGGCAGGATCTACGAGGGCCGCGTCAAGCGCGTCATGGACTTCGGCGCCTTCGTCGAGATCTTCGCCGGCACCGAGGGGCTCTGCCACGTCTCGCAGCTGGCCGAGCACCGGGTCAACAACATCCACGACGAGGTCAAGGAAGGCGACACGATGCCGGTCAAGGTCATCGACATCGACCGCGACGGCAAGATCAAGCTCAGCCGCAAGGAGGCCCTGCGCGAGCGCGGCGGGCAGGCCGGCGCGCCGGGCGGCGGCCACAGCCACGGCGGCCCGCGCAACCACGGCGGCCAC
>DATDCY010000034.1 GCA_036524115.1 bacterium
GCGCGGCGCCCGAGCGCTGCGCGACGAGCGTGACGGCCGCCGTGGCCGCGGCCAGCGCGAAGAGCGGCCACTTCTCGTGCAGGAGGCGTCCGGGCGGCTCCGCCCCGGGCCCGATGCCGCGCCCAAGCGGCCAGAGATCGAGCAGCAGCAGGACCAGAGGCAGCGTCACGAGCATGGGCTTGGTCATCAGCCCGAGCGCGAAGAGCGCGAGCAGCGCCGCGTAGCGTCCCGCGGTGCGCCGCCGGCACCAGTTCGCGTACGCGAAGACCGCCAGCAGCCAGAAGGTCCCGCCGAGGACGTCCTTGCGCTCGGCCACCCACGCCACCGACTCCACGCGCAGCGGGTGCAGCGCGAACAGCGCGGCGGCGGCCACCGCCGGCGCCAGCGCGCCGGTGAGCGCATGCAGCGCCAGCAGCAGCAGCGCCGCGTTCAGCGCGTGCAGGCCGGCGCTCACCACGTGGTGTCCGCCCGCCCAGGTGCCGAAGAGGCTGACGTCCGCCAGGTGCGACCACCACGTCACGGGGTGCCAGTTGTAGGCGGCCACCGCGGTCAGCGACCAGCGGAGAGCCGGGAGGCTCACGCCTCCACTGACCCGCGGGTTGGCGGTGACCATGAGGGGGTCGTCGACGGCCACGAACTCGAAGGTGCGCACCGGCGCATAGAGCAGGAGCACGGCGAGCGCGAGCGCCGCGGCCGCCAGCAGCGGCGCCCTCGGGCCGCGGGCCGTCGCCGCCGTCACGCTGCTCCCTTGCGCCGGGCCCGCCCCGGTGCCGCGTCAGGGCAGGAAGCGCCGGCGCATCATGGCGGAGGCGGCGGCAAAGGCGGCGGCGGCGATGAGCGTCGCGACGGCCAGCGACGCGAGCGGCGGGGCGTCCGCGGTCCCCGAGAGCAGCGACCGCGAGAGGCGGACCAGGTGCGTGAGGGGAAACGCGCTGGCGATGCGCTCGACCCATGGGCCGAGGTTGCGCACGGGGAAGAAGGTCCCCGAGAAGAAGAACATCGGGCCGATGAAGAGCGTGAAGTAGTAGTTGAACGAGTCGTAGCCGTCCGCCACCGATGTCACGATCAGCCCGAGCGACGCGAACGTGAAGCCGGCAAGAAGGATCAGGGGGAGGCCGAGGACGCCCGGCCAGAGCGGCCCGACCCCGAAGACGAGCAGCAGCGCCAGCACGGTGCCGCCGCAGATGAGCCCCTTGGTCATGATCCAGAGCACCTCGCCGAGGAGGATGTCGCCGAACGTCAGCGGCGAGAGCATCATGCACGCGTAGACCTGCTGGTGGCGCATCTTGGTGAAGGTCATGTAGGTCGCCTCGATGGTGACGCTCTGCATCACCGAGGTGATCATCAGCCCCGGCGCGACGTAGCGCAGGTAGGGGAGGCCCTCGACGTCCGGGACGATCGTCCCCAGGCCGTAGCCGAGCCCGAGGACGTAGAACAGCGGCTCGCCGACGGAGCCCACGAGGCTCGTCCTCCAGCTCGCGAGCCATACCGTCGCGTTGCGCGTCCAGACGAGCAGCGGCCCCGCGAGGATCCTCAGCATGCGCCATTCCCGAAGACCGCCGCCTCGGGCCCGCCGGCCCGATGCTCGCGCAGGATCTCCCAGAGCGAGCCCTCCGCGCGGATCCGCCCTTCTTCGAGGACCGCGGCCCGGTCGCAGAGGGCCTCGGCCTCGGCCAGGTCGTGGGTGGCGAGGATCAGCGTGGCGCCGCGCTCCTTGAGCGACGAGAGCGTCGCGAGGCATTGCTGGCGGCTCTCGCGGTCCAGGCCGCGCGTCGGCTCGTCGAGGATCACGATCGCCGGGTCGGTCAGCAGCGCCCGCGCCAGGACCAGGCGCCGGCGCAGGCCCGTCGAGAGGTGCGACACGGGCTCGTCGGCGTGTCCGTCGAGCCCGCTCTCCCGGAGCAGCGACGCGCAGCGCCGGCGCGCGTCCTCGCGCGAGAGGCGGTGGTAGCGGCCGTGGAAGTAGAGGTTGCGGGCGACGCTCAGGTCGGAGTCGAGGAGGTCCTCCTGCGGGGCGATCCCGAGCGCCGCCCGGGCCTCGCGCGGGGATGCCGCCACGTCGACGCCGTTGACGAGGATCGTCCCGGCGCTGGGCCGGATGAACCCGTGGATCATCTTCAGGGTCGTCGACTTGCCCGCGCCGTTGGGGCCCATCAGCCCGAAGCACTCCCCGCGGCGCGCCGAGAAGCTGACGTCCGCGACGACCACCTTGGCCCCGAAGGACTTCGCCACCGAGCGCAGGTCGACGGACGGCTTCACTTGCGCTCCGTCGCGCCCGGCGCCGGGAGCGGCGCGGCGTCGATGGCGCACGTCCCGGTCTCGCCGGCCCCGACCGTGACGGGATTGACCGCGCAGAGGCCGTAGAGGTCCCCGGGACCCGCCTCGGCGTTCGGGAACGCCGGGCGCGGGCCCTTGGCGACGAGGTGGTAGGACCCGGCGGGCAGGTAGAGGGTGTAGCTCCCATCCTCCGCCGTGGGGCCGGAATGGGCGAAGCCCTGCCCCCTGAAGCCTCCCTCGACGTCCTTGTAGGCATGCACCCGCACGCCCGGGACGGGGACGCCCGCGGAGCGCACCGTGCCGGCGATCCGCGCGACTCGGCTCGGCGGCGGCCCGGTGTCCGTCAGGGGGCGGGGCTCCCAGGACGAGAAGGCCACCCGGTCGCGCGGAAAGGGCTTGTCGAAGTAGAACACCTCGGGCTTGTCGTGGAAGTCCTCGATGACCGAGATGTTGCCCTCGGCGCCGAGCCGCTCCATCTCCGAGAGCGCCGCCGCGCCCCACCAGTTCCCGCGGGCGTCCACGAGCCCCTCCTCGCCGACCGCGAACGGCGTGAACTTCCTCGTCTGCGGCGGCAGCGCCTCCGGAGCGGCGGGCGCGGCCGCGAGGGCGCTCCCGCCGGCGCGGTACGGGATGAGCTTCTCCACCTTGATGGACATGTTGTCGCCGACGACGACCGCGAACCTGCGGTTGTCGTCGAGGTTGTTCCCGTTGATCACGGGGTAGGAGGCGAAGTTGCAGTAGATGCCGACCCCGTTGCGGCGGATGTCGTTGGCGGCGATCGTCGGGAACGCGTACTTCTCGGCCCAGACGCCGGTGTCGTTCTCGGTGATGATGTTGTTGCGGATCAGCGGCCGCGACTGCAGTTCGACGTGGATGCCCTGCCCGTGGCCGCGGATGGCGTTGCCCTCGATCAGGGGCGACGAGCCCTGGACGCACGAGATGCCGTGCCCGCCGTTGCCCGCCACGGTCGAACGCCGCAGCGCGGGCGAGCTGCCCATCAGGCACGCGATGCCCCCCGCGCCGTTGCCGGTGATCTCGCAATGTTCCACCTGGAACGCCGACGCCTGGAAGTACTTCATGCCCTGGTCGTTGCCGGAGATCGTCGAGTCGAGGATCGAGCCGTTGAGCTCGACGCCCGCCGAGACGCCGAGCCGGCTGGCGCGCACGGTCGCGTTGTCGACGAGGAGCAGCGAGGTGTTCCCGGAGAGGCCGGTCTCGGCGTACTCGATGCGCGCGTGGCTGATCCTGCTGGTCCGCTCATTGGCATGCTCGATGGCGATCCCGCCCCAGTCCCCCGGGCGGGGCTCGCCGGCGGCCGAGGTGAACACGATCGGCTGCGACGGCGTCCCCTGCGCGACCAGCACGCCGTTGACCACGAGGCGCGCTGCCGGCTCGCCCGCGGCGGTCCGCTCCGTCGCGAAGCGCACGACGCTCCCCGGCTGGACGAGCAGGGTGGCCCCCCGCTTCACCCGGACCTCCCCGCCCACGTCGACCGTCCCCTGCCAGACCGTGTCGGACTCGATCTCGAGCGGTGCGGCGCCGGCCCACGGGGGCCGGGCGGCCAGCAGCAGCGACACCGCGGCGGCGAGCAGGACGGGACGGAACCAGACGCTGGCCATCGCACGATTATAGGACCATTCCCCCCGTTTTGTTTCGGCTCGGTGCCGGCCGCGATCTCCGGATGGCGCCGGGGTGGGCGTGCCGCGCGGCGGTGCGTTTGTGCTAGTATTCACGCGGTGGCGAACGCGCCCGGCGCTGTTCGCGGAAGCGGTGGAGCGGCGTGCGGAGAGGACGGGATGAACGTGCTGGGACGAGCGCGGGGCGCGTGGCGGGCGGGCGCCCTGATGGGCCTGGCCCTGCTGCTGTGCGCGTCGCGCCTTCCGGCTGACGGCCAGCACGAGGAGCCGCCTCCGGTCGTGCCGACCGGGAGCGCTCAGGGCAACGGCCTGGAGGGCCGCGTCACCGTCGACGGGACCCCGATCGCCGGCGGCGTCGTGTTCGTCTACCTGACGTACGACGACGTCCTGGCCTTCAAGCCGTTCGCGGCCTCCACGCCCAGCGGCGACGACGGTTCGTACCGGCTGGACCTGCCGCCGGGCAAGTACTTCGTCGTGGCGAAGCACCGCGCGGCCGGCCCGGCGGACGGGCCGCTCGCGGTGGGCGACGGCCTCTCCTTCAACGGCTCGAACCCGATCACCGTCGATCCCGGCAGGTACGTCCATGTCGGCTTCTCGCTGCCGCGCAAGCTCGCCGAGGTCGCCTACCAGGACGGCGCGGACCCGGCGACGGGGTCGATCGAGGGCGTCATCGAGTACCAGGGGCGCCCGCTGGAGGGCGCCGGCCTGCGCATCTTCCTCGACGGCAAGGACCTCTTCCGCGGCCAGGGCTACGCCGTCGCGCCGCCGACGGGCGCCGACGGCACCTTCCGCCTCGACCTGCTCCCCGAGAGCGCGTTCTTCCTCATCGTGCGCAAGCGCGCCAAGGGCGCCGGCGCCGGGCCGATCGAGGAGGGTGACTACTTCGGCTACTTCGTCGAGAACCCCGTGCAGGTGCACGTGGGCAAGACCGCCCGGGTGAAGTTCGAGGTCATCAACAAGGCCAGCGAGATCGGCAAGGACGACAGCCTCTTCCGCGCCACCGGCACCCAGATCACGGGGCGCATCGTCGGCACGGACGGCACGGTCGTGCCCGGCGTCTACGCCTTCGCCTACGAGGAGAAGGTGATGGCGCACGCCCGCCCCTCGTTCATCTCGCGGGTGGTCGACAAGGAGGGGCGGTATGTCATCAACGTTTCCCACGGTGGCGTCTACTACATCGGCGCGCGCTCGGACTACGGGGACTCCCCCGGCCTCGGCGAGTGGTACGGCCGCTACGACGTCACCCCCGATCACTCCGTGCGCGTCGAGACGGGCAAGCGCGTCGAGGGGATCGACATCGTTGTCGAGAAGATCAACCCGTAGCCACGCCGCCGCGGCCGCCCTCGCCGCCATCCTGGCCGCCGCTCCCGCCGCCGCCGGCCCCTTCGACTACGTCAAGGGGGTCATGCGCGAGGACACCACCTGGAGCGGGGAGGTGACGATCACCGGCCAGACGGTCGTCAAGAAGGGCGCGACGCTCACGATCCTCCCCGGCACGACGGTGCGCTTTCTCTGGATCGACGAGGACGGCGACGAGATCGGCGATTCCGAGCTCAACGTCGAGGGGCGCATCGTCGCGCGCGGCGAGAAGGACCGGCCGATCGTCTTCACGTCGGGGCGGCCCGAGCCGAAGATGAAGGACTGGACCTTCATCATGATCTCCACCAACCGCGACAGCATCCTGGAGTACTGCACCATCGAGTACGCGTTCTCCGGGGCCCAGGTGCACTACTCGTCCGCGACGATCCGCAACTGCCTGATCCGCCGCAACTTCGAAGGCGTGCGCTATTCGACGACGGCGGTGGACATCCTCAACTGCGACTTCGTCGAGAATTACTACGGCCTGCGCTTCGAGGCCAACGGCTCGCGCGCGACCGTGACGCGCAACCGCATCGAGGGCAACCGCTACGGCATCTTCGCGCCGGGGCGCGGGACACGGACCATGAAGATCGAGGAGAACAACATCGTGAACAACACCGAGTTCCAGGTCTACTTCGGGGACCGCCAGCAGGGAGACCTGGACTTCCCGAGGAACTGGTGGGGCACCACGGACCCGGCGGCGATCGAGGCCGGCATCTACGACAGGCTCGACGACCCGCTCGTCGGGAAGGCCCACTGGGAGCCGGCGCTCACGGCGCCCGTGTCGCCCTGCGGGATCCAGTGACATGGCGGCCTGCACCCGTCGGACCTTCCTGAAGGGGGCCGTCGCCACGG
>DATDCY010000035.1 GCA_036524115.1 bacterium
GGCGCGGCGTGCGCCTGCTGACGCGCCGGCGCGTGGCGGCGATCAAGCGCGCCGACGGGGGCTTCACCGTCTCCGGGGAGGGCTTTGCGCTCGCGGCCGCGCGGGTCGTGCTGGCCGTCGGCGGCGCCTCCTACCCGCAGACCGGCTCGCGCGGCGACGGCTACCGCATCGCGGCCGCTCTCGGGCACCGCATCGTCCCGCCGCGGCCGGCGCTCGTCCCGGTCGTCTGCCGCGAAGCCTTCCTCAAGAAGCTGGCCGGACTGCGGCTGCGCAACGTGCGCCTGCTTGCGCAGCCCGCAGGCGCGCCGGCGCTCGATTCCTTCGGCGAGGTGCACTTCACCCCGTTCGGGATCTCCGGGCCCGCGGTCTTCCCGGTCAGCGGGCGCATCGGCGCCCTGGCGGAGGCCGCGCCGGTGCCGCTCGTCATCAACCTCAAGCCGGCGCTCGACGAGGGGAAGCTGCAGGCGCGGCTCGAGCGGGAGTTCGCCCCGGCCGCGCACCGCACGCTTTCGGCGCTCCTCGCGACGCTGCTGCCGCGCCAGCTCGTCCCGGTCTTCCTCGAGGCCGCGGGCCTCGACGGGGCGCTCCCGCCGGGGCGGGCGGGCATCGCGGCCCGCGCGGCGATCGCGCGGCTGCTGCACGCGTTCCCGCTGACGGCGACCGGGACGCTCCCGATCGCGCAGGGGATGGCAACAGCCGGCGGCGTCGACCTGCGCGAAGTCGACCCGCGGACGCTCGAGTCGCGCCTGGTCCCCGGCCTCTTCTTCGCGGGCGAAGTCCTCGACCTGGACGGCGACACCGGCGGCTACAACCTCCAGGCGGCGTTCACCACGGGCCACCTCGCCGGCCTCGCCGCTGCGCGACCATGACGGACGGGGCGCTGCCCGACCTGAAGAAGCTCTCCCGCGAGGAGCTCGTCGCGCTGCTCGGCGAGCTGGGGCAGCCGCCGTGGCAGGCCGACGAGGTGCGCCGCTTCCTCTACGCCAAGGGCGTCACGGAGATCGGCGGACTGACCTCGCTGCCCCGGCGTGTGCGCGAGGAATTGGCGGCCCGCTCCACCATCGGCGCGCCCGAGGTCGTGGACCGCCTCGCCGCCCCCGACGGGACCGTCAAGCTGCTGCTGCGCTTCGCGGACGGGGCGGCGTGCGAGACGGTGCTGATGCCCGAGCCGGCCCGGGTCACCCAGTGCCTCTCGTCCCAGGCCGGGTGCCCGCTCGCGTGCGCCTTCTGTCGCACCGGGGCGCTCGGCCTCACCCGCAGCCTGCACTGGTCGGAGATCGTCGACCAGTGGCTCGCGGGCCGGCGCGCCCTGCCGCGCGGGCGGCGGGTGACCAACCTGGTCTTCATGGGGATGGGCGAGCCCCTCCTGAACCGGGCGGGGCTCGAGGAGGCGCTGCGGTTCCTGATCTCGGCGGAGGGCGGCGGCATCGCCGCGGGAAAGGTGACGGTCTCGACGGCGGGGATCGTGCCGGGGATCGACTGGCTCGGGAAGACGCTGCCGCAGGTGAAGCTCGCGGTGTCCCTCAACGCCCCGGAGGACGCGCTGCGTTCGCGGCTGATGCCGGTGAACCGGAACTACCCGCTGCGCGAGCTGATCGCGGCGCTGCGGCGCTACCCGACCGGCAGGAGGCCGATCACGATCGAGTACGTGCTGCTCGGGGGCGTGAACGACTCGCCGGCGCTGGCGGCGCGACTCGCGCACCTGCTCCGGGGCCTGCGCTGCACGGTGAACCTGATCCCCTTCAACCCGCACTCCGGGCTGCCCTTCGCCGCGCCCGCGGAGGCGGCGGTGCACGCCTTCCAGGCGCGGCTGCGGGGCGCCGGCTGCGCCGCGTTCATCCGGCGCAGCCGCGGCGGCGAGATCGGCGCCGCCTGCGGCCAGCTCGGCGGCGGCTAGCGGTAGTGCCCTTCCCTCCAGACGCGGCGCCGCTCGTAGTGGCCGCGCCCTCTGCCCGCGTCGTAGCCGTACCGTCCGTGATCGTGCCGCCCGCCGCGCGCGTAGCCGCGGTAGCGGTCGTCGTGGTCTCCCCAGCCGCCCCAGGTGGCGCCGATCACGATCGCCGCCGGCACCCAGACATCGACGTAGTCCCAGTAGCCGGGCACCCAGTAGCGCGTCGGCGGCGCGGGCACGTAGACCGGCGGCGGGGGCGGCGGCGGACAGTACACGGGGGCGGGATAGATCGGAACGGGAACCCCGACGCCCACACCGACCGCCACGGGTTGCGCCTGCGCGGCGTCGCCGATCACCGCCAGGAGTCCGAGCGCCCCGAGAGCGATCGCGGCGCCCTGCCAGCGGTGGCGGGCCGCCGAGCCCGCGACCGCGGGGCGGGGCCCCCAGGCGACGAGCAGGGCCGCGATGAGAATCATTCCGACAATGCGCTTCATGTGCACCAGCCTCCTCTCGCATGTGCTGACAATCCCGTGGACAACGGCCCGCCGCGGAATGTTCCGCCTTCGATGCATCCCGAGGCGCCGGCACCCCGCCCCGCAGACAACCGCCTATGATGTTATGAGACTCGTTTAGTGACAAAAAAGTGTTGCTGGACTTATACTATTGCCAAGTGTAGTGTGTGACCCCAAAGGGGACGCATACATTGTATACGCTTCTTGTGCGCCTCAGGCGAATGGTGCCCGCCGCAGGTCTGCCCGCAGCCCTGCTCGTCTTCGGGCTCCGCCTGCCCGGAGCCACTGCGTCCGCCTCTGTCCAGGGGCATCTCTTCCAGGAGGATCAGTGCGGCAGTTGCCACCTTTTCCCCTCGCGCGACGGGGCGTTCCTCAGGGATGACGCCTTCCGTCGGGACATCGCCTCCCTGTGCCTCGCCTGCCACGAGCGCGAGCGCGGGGGAATCGGCCACCGGGTCGGCATGGTCCCCTCGATGCGCATTCCCGCGGACATGCCCCTTGACGCCGCCGGGCGCCTGACGTGCGCCTCGTGCCATGACCCGCACGCCGTGGACGGGCCGAACCGCTGGCTGCTGCGCCGCCCGCCCGGTGCGCCGCTCTGCCGCGCCTGTCACCCGGACGGCATGCCGGAGCGCGAGCCGCCGGCTGTGGCATTCACGTTCCCGCCCGAGGGCGCCGTCATCGCCGCGGGACAGACGGTCGTCGCCGGCACCGTGGCAAACCGCTCCCTGGTGGAGGTTCGCGTCAGCACCGGTCGCGAAACGTTCGCGGCCCCCGTGGTCCGCGGCGGCTTCGTCGCCCGCGTCCGGCTCGCCCCCGGGGCCACCACGGTGACGGTCGCCGCCGGCGGCCGCGAGGTGCCGCTGCGATTGGTGGCGCGGCCCGCGTCCGCCACCTGGACCCCGCACCTGACCAACGACGCGGCGCAGTGCGCCGTCTGCCACCCGGGCTGGGAGCGCGACGGCTTCTTCGTCGGCATGGCCCCGGGCGAGACGTGCCAGCGCTGCCACGCGCGCGTCGACACCCTCCCCCGGCGCCACGAGCCGGCCGCGCTCGGCGAGTGCACCGCCTGCCACGACCCCCACGGCACGCCGTCGGCGCGCGCCGCACGGCGCGACGGAGAGCGCTGCGGCACCTGCCATGACCCGGCTGCCGCCGCCCGGCACCTCTATGAGTCGAACATCGGGCGCGCCAGCGCAATCACCGCCTGCGGCGACTGCCACGACCCGCACCAGTCGACGCGCCCCGCGCTGACCACCGCGGTCGCGGCGTCGCTCGCCCTGCCGCTGGCCCTCGAGGCGCCCGCGCCATCGCTGCGCGTGGGACGGGGCGGCGCGGCGGACGTCGCGCTGACCGGCTTCGGTCTCACCGACGACGCGGGCAGGCCGCAGCTGCCGGAGCGGATCGTCACGCTCGCCGTGCCGCCGGGCGCAGACCCCGGGACCGCACGCCTGCGCATCCTCGAGGCGGACGCGGCCGAGTTGCCGGGGCGCCACGCCGTGGCGCCCGCGCCGCCCGCGGCGACCTTCGTCGACGGCACGATGATCACGGAATGGGGGGGCAGCCGGAAGGTCCGCGACGGCAGGGACCTCGCCGTGTACGAGACTGACGCACCCTGGCCGCCGGCACCCCTCGCGCTGGAGCGCCCGTCGGCCCTCGGGGACGTCGCTCTCGTCCGCGTGGCCTTCCGTCCCCTCCAGTACCGGCCGGCGACGGGCGCGCTCACCCACACCCGCCGCGTGGTCGCGGAGGTCGAATTCGAACCCGCGCCGGCGGGAACCGCCGAGAGCGCGCGACGCGCGCCGCGAGCGGCGGCCGCGACGGCCGACGAGCTGCAGATTGCGAACGCGGGGCGGGCCCGGAGCTGGTCTGTGGAGGCGAAGCGTTCGGCGTCCCGGCTCAGGACCGCCGCCGGCCGCGAGAGCGCCGCGGCGGCGATCGAGAGCGACGGGACGCCGCAGGCGGCGTACCTGGTCGTCACGACGAAGGCGACCGCCGCCGCCAGCGCGGTGCTGGCCGAGTTCGCCGCGCACAAGGCCTCGCGCGGCCTGCCCGTGCGGATCGCCACCGAGGATGACTTCGGCGCCGCGGCGGCGGGCAGGCAGCGGGCCAACGCGATCCGCGAGTGGCTGCGCGCCAACGCCTCGGCGCTGGGCGCCCGCTACCTGCTCCTCGTCGGCGACCCGACCCCCGAGAGCGGGGACGTGCCAATGCTGCGCGCCTGGCCGCGGCGCGGCGCGACGACCAACACCACGTACCTCGACGCGCCCACCGACGCGTTCTACGCCGACCTCTCGGGCTCCTGGGACCTCGATGCCGACGGCTACCCCGGCGAGTTCCGCCACGACGGCGGCCCGGGCGGCGTGGACTTCGTGCCCGAGCTCTTCGTCGGCCGCATCCCCGTGTACGGCGGCGACGTCGCCACGCTCGACGCGATCCTGCGCAAGGTCATCGCCTACGAGACGGACCCGGGCGACCTCTCCTGGCGCCGCTCGGCGCTGCTGCCGATGAGCTTCTCCGACGCGTACACCGACGGCGCCTGGCTCGCAGAGCAGATGAAGGGCGACTACCTGCTCGGCCGCGGGTTCTCGCCGTGGTCGCTCTACCAGGAGGGGAGCGCGGGCGGCGCGGCCTCGGTCTTCACGCCCGACGCCGAACTGCGCGGGGGGACGGCCGCCGAGCGCTGGGCCGCGGTGCCCTACGGCGTGGTCGCCTACTGGGGGCACGGCTCGGCGACGCGCACGCTCGTCGGCTACACGGGGGCGTGGGACGGCGACCTGCTCGTGGCGCCGACGGCCGCGCTCAACGACGCGACGCCGGCGTTCGTCTACGAGACCGCCTGCCTCAACGGCTACCCGGAGACCGACGCGAACCTCGCCTACCAGCTCCTGAAGAACGGCGCGATCGCCACGGTGGCCGCCAGCCGCGTCTCCTGGTACGCCGTCGGGCAGCAGGACTTCCGTCTCTCGACGAGCAACGCCGGGCTCGGCTACCGCTACCTCTCGCTCCTGACCGCGGGCGAGGCCGCGGGACGCGCGCTGGCGCTGGCCAAGGGCGACCCGGCGCTGGGCGCCGTCTCGGACACCGCCTGGATGAACTTCATGGACTTCAACCTCTACGGCGACCCCTCGGTGGGGCTCTTCCCGGGGCCGGTCCTCCAGGCTTCGCCGGGGAGCATCGCGCTGGTCGCCGCCGAGGGCGAGGAGGACGCGCTCACCGAAGGGCTCGTCCTCTCGGCCGGCGACGCCGCGATCGGCGTGCAGGCGCAGGCCGGGGCGGCGTGGCTCGGCGGCGTGCCCCTCGACGTGCAGACCCCCGCGACCCTGGCCCTCACCGCGGCGCCCGGCGGCCTGCCC
>DATDCY010000036.1 GCA_036524115.1 bacterium
ATGGGATCTTGGATGCCTTTATAAAAGAAGAGCTTGGCGAGCCGGGCTCTTGGATATCATGGGGAGATGCTGGGATTCTTAATAGTATACAAAATGGGCTTGCTTCAGCCACTGGTGAAAAGTATATCTCTGGCTTTGAACCTGCAGACCAAGCATGGAACAATTATTTTACAGCTTTTTTTGTACAAGGTCCATCTAATGCAACGTTTAAATTGTGGGGAGCAGCGGAGGGACTTGGCACATCGTACGGAAGACTTCTTGCTGCGGAACATGGTCAATCCAAGAGTCTAAGAGAAATAACTTTTCTTTACATAGGCGACAAATACCGCGGACTTCTTCGAGATCGAAAAGACCCAGCAACATTAAATATATATGATCGTGACAAAAACCCAATTGCATGGCGATCCCCATGCCCCGCTCGGCGGCGCGCTTGATGATCTTGTCGTCGATGTCGGTGAAGTTGCGGACGTACTTGACCTGGTAGCCGGCGAAGGCGAGGTAGCGGCGCACGACGTCGAAGGCCAGCGCGCCGCGGGCGTGCCCGAGGTGCGAGAGGTCGTAGACGGTCACCCCGCAGGCGTACATGCCGACGCGCGGCGGGGCGAGCGGGACGAACTCCTCCTTGCGGCCGGTGAGCGTGTTGAAGATGCGCAGCGCCATTGTCGGGTCGGCATCATAGGGCAGCCGGCGTTGTTGTCAACCGAAGCGCCGGTCCCGCGACCTCCGGGCGGCGCGGGCGGGGTGGCCGGGCGCGGGCCCGGCCTTTCCCGGAATCCGTCTGAGCGCTTACCGCTTGCCGCAGCCCTTGCCCTTGAGCTTGTCCGCGCCGCTGCAGTCCTGGTCGATGCCGTCGCAGGGGATCTCGCGGGCGCCGGGATTGATGTTGAAGTTGTGGTCGTCGCAGTCATAGAGCTGGGCGCAGCCGGGCTCGGCGAAATAGCCGTCCTTGTCGGCGTCGGTGCAGGTGGGGGCCGGGGGCGGAGGCGTCGCACAGGCGGTCGCCGTGGGGCAGAAGGTGCAGGCGCCATTGGCGAGGTAGGCCGCCTTGTTCGCGGTCTCGTGGCAGAAGCTGCAGTCGTACGCCGTACCGCAGGTCTTGTTCACGTCGTCCAGGTACTGGCTCCGGGCAGAGGCCGAGGAAGAGAACAGGGAGACCACGGCCAGCGCGGCCACGAGGAACAGCATCGTCTTCTTCATTTCTTCAAGCTCTCCTTGCGTTTCATGTGCGTTTCGTCGATCGCGTGAGCCGGCATCGCCATCTCGCCTCCTCTCCCCGGCAGGCATCTCTGAAGCCGTCCGCGCCCGATCCGGCTCCATGCGCTCCGCGCGCCAGGGAATCCTAGGCAATGCGCTCCGCAATACTTCGTGACTTGAATCACCCGCTGCGCGCGGCCCGAGCGCCGCGGAGAGATCGTGCGCCGGCGTCGCCGGACGCGGCGCTTGCCTTTGCCGCCGGCGCCGGTGACAATCACCCCATGCGCCGCTGGCACATCGTCCAGAGCAAGCCGCACCAGGCCGACCGGGTGGCGGCACAACTGCAGGAACTGCTCGCGCTCGAGGTCTACAACCCGAAGATCGAGGTGCGCGCGGTACGCGGCACGCGCAAGCTCGCCCAGGTGAAGCAGCTCTTCCCGAACTATCTCTTCGCCCGGCTCGACCTCCCGCGCGAGTGGAAGACCATCACCTTCACGCGCGGCGTGGCCCGCGTCCTCGGCGGCTGGGAGGACCCGCGGCCGGTCGACGACGTCGTGATCGAGGCCATCCGCGCCCAGGAGACGGGGCGCGACCGGCTGATCGCCTACTACCAGTTCCGGCCGCAGGAGGCCGTCGTCGTGCGCTCGGGGCCCCTCAAGGACCTCTACGGCATCTTCGACCGCTACGTCGACGAGGGCGGCCGCGTGCGCATCCTGCTCTCGCTCGTGGGCTATTCGGCGACGGTCGAGCTCGAGTCGGAGCAGATTGCGAAGGTCTGATGCCGTGTCCGTGATCGCGATCGTCCGCAGCGCCCGGCCCCAGCAGTGGGTGAAAAACGTCCTGGTGTTCGCGCCCCTGGTCTTCGCGCAGCAGGCGCGCGAGCCGCGGGCGCTCGGACTGGCGACTGCGGCCTTCGCACTCTTCTGTCTCGCCTCCGGCGCCGTCTACCTCGTCAACGATCTGCTCGACTGCGAGCAGGACCGCCAGCACCCGCGCAAGTGCCGGCGGCCGATCGCGGCGGGCGAACTGGCGCCGCGCGTCGCGGGCGCTGCGGCGGCCGTGCTCGGCGCACTCGCCCTGGCGGGCGCGGCACTCGTCGGGCCGGGGCTCGTCCTCGTGCTCGGCGCCTACCTGGCGATCAGCCTCGCCTACGCGCGGGCCCTCAAGCACGTGGTCATCGTCGACGTGATGACGCTCGCGTCGGGGTTCCTGCTCCGGGTGGTGGCCGGCGGCGTGGCGACCGGCGTGCCGCTCTCGATGTGGCTGCTGCTCTGCACCTCGCTGCTGGCGCTCTTCCTCGGCTTCGGCAAGCGCCGGCACGAACTGGTGCTGCTCGAGGCCGGCGCGGCGTCGCACCGGCCGATCCTCGCCGAGTACAGTCCCTACTACCTGGATCAGATGATCGCGGTGGTCACGACGTCGACGCTCGTCTGCTACGCGCTCTACACGATGGACCCGGCCGTGCACCAGAAGCTGCACACGTCGCGGCTGCCGCTGACCATCCCCTTCGTCCTCTACGGGATCTTCCGCTACCTCTACCTGGTGCACCAGAAGGAGTGGGGCGGCGACCCGACGCAGGCGGTCGTCGGCGACCGGCCGCTGCTGGTCAACATCCTGCTCTGGATCATCGCCATCGTCCTGATCCTCTACGCCCGTTAGGCACCGCCCGCTGGCGAGGGCCTTTTCCGCCCCAGCGGCGTCGCTCCTCGCCTCGCTTGTGCGGCGTACACCAGTACGCCTCCGCGCGGGCTTGTCGCTTCCTTGCCGGGACGAAAAAGTCCGCTCCCCACCGGGCAGTGCAGTCAGAGCACAAGCGGCACCGCTGAAGAATCAGGCCTTGCCGGTCTTGCGGCGGACGAGGGCGAGGACCGCCGTCAACTCCTCGCTGCCGAGCAGGCGGGCGGCGCCGAGATAGACGCCGACGGCGACCGCCGCCGCGCCCGCGAAGACGGCGGACTTCAGCGCCGTGTGCCCGCCGGCCGTCCAGAGATCACCGCGCAGCAGCGCCCACCCCGCGAGCCCCAGCGCCGCGGAGGCGGCGACCGTCCGCGCCAGCGAGCGGGCGATCCTCCCGGTCTCCAGCCTGCCGACGCGGCGGCGCAGCAGCGCGAAGAGCACCGCGAAGTTCGCCATCGACGCGCAGGCCGTCGCCAGCGCCAGGCCGGCGTGGCCGAGCGGCTTCATGAGCGCGAGGCTCAGCCCGAGGTTCACCGCGACCGCCGCCACGCCGACCCGCACCGGCGTGCGCGTGTCCTGCAGCGCGTAGAAGGTCGCGGTGACCACGCGCACGCCGACCATCGCCCAGACGCCGAGCGCGTAGCACAGCAGCGCCGCGGCCGTGCCGTCGGCGGCCGCCACATCGAAGCGCCCGCGCAGGAAGAGCAGGTTCACGATCGGCCCGCGCAGCGCGATGAGCCCGGCCATCGCCGGCACCGTGATGAAGAACAGCAGCCGCAGCGCGTACGAGAAGTCCTCGCGCAGCCGGTCGGTCTCGCCGCGCGCGGCGTGCTCCGAGAGCGCGGGCAGCACCGCCATGCCCATCGCCACCCCGAAGATGCCCACCGGGAATTGCACCAGCCGCATCGCGTAGTAGAGCTGCGTGATGCTCCCCTGCGGCAGGTACGAGGCGAGGATGTTGCTGACGAAGATGTTCACCTGCGCCACCGCCATCCCCATGGTCGCCGGCACCAGCAGCAGCCCCATGCGCCTCAGGCCCGGGTGCCCGAAGGCGCCCGACGGCGCCAGCGAGAAGCCGGCGCGCAGGAACGAGGGGAGCTGGAACGCCAGCTGCGCGAAGCCCCCGACCGCCACGCCGAGGGCGACCGCCGCCACCGGCGGGCTGACGCGACCGGCCAGCAGCGGGACCGACGCGATCCAGACCAGGTTGAGCACCGCCGGCGCCAGCGCCGGCACGAAGAAGATGCGGCGCGTGTTGAGCGCCCCCATCACGAGCGCGGCGAGGCTGACGAAGAGCAGGAAGGGGAACATGATCCTGGTCAGCAGCACGGTGGCGGCGAGCTTCGGCGGGTCGGCGAGGAAGCCCGGCGCGATCGCGGCGACGATCTGCGGCGCCAGCAGCATCCCGAGCGCGCAGACCCCCCCGACGAGCAGCAGCATCAGGGTCAGCGCGGCGCGCACGAGGCGCGTCGCCTCCGCCCGCCCCTCCCCCGACTCGACGCGGGTGAGCACGGGGACGAAGGCCGAGGACATCGAGCCTTCCGCGAAGAGCTCGCGCAGCAGGTTCGGGATGCGGAAGGCGACGAAGAAGGTGTCCGAGGTGCCCGCGGCCCCGAAGAAGCTCGCGAGGGTCATGTCCCGCACCAGGCCGAGGACCCGGCTGACGAGCGTCGCGGCCGACATCGCGCCGGCGGCCTTCGCGATGCGTCCCTGGCGCTCCATGGCGCGCGATTCTAGCACCAAGATCCGCGCGGACGCGCGGATGGCCGCCCCGATTGACTCGGCGCGGCGGGCACGGCAAGGTATGCGCCATGCCCGCGCACGCCGCCGCGATCTTCCTCTCCGCGTTCCTGCTCTTCCAGGTGCAGCCGCTCGCCGGCAAGGAACTGCTCCCCTGGTTCGGGGGCAGCGCCGAGGTCTGGTCGGCCTGCCTGCTCTTCTTCCAGGCGGTGCTCTTCGCCGGCTACCTCTACGCGCACCTGGCGGGAACACGCCTGGCACCGCGCGTCCAGGGAGTGCTCCACCTCGCGCTGCTGGCCGCCTCGCTGGCGTTCCTGCCGATCTCCGCCGGCGCGGCGTGGAAGCCGCCGGACCAGTCCTGGCCGGTGCCGCGCATCCTCGCCTTCCTCGCCGCCACGGTGGGACTCCCCTATTTCATGCTCTCCGCCAACGGACCGCTGCTCCAGCGCTGGTACACCCTGCGCTCGCCCGGCGCGCCCTGGCGCCTCTACGCGCTGAGCAACTTCGGCTCGCTGCTCGGCCTGCTCTCCTACCCCTTCCTCGTGGAGCCGGCGCTCCCGCTGGGCGCCCAGCGCGCGCTCTGGTCCGGCGGGTACGGGCTCTTCGTGGCCGCGGTCGGCTTCTGCGCGGTCGGGCTGGTGCGGGCCGCGCCGCCGCTGCCCGCGGCCCCGGCGGCAGAAACGGCGCGGACGGGCGACGTCGGCGCGCGGGACTCGGGCCCGGCCTGGACGGCGCTGGTGCTCGGCCTTGCGCTCACCGGGTCGCTGCTCATGGCGGCGACGACGCACTACCTCTGCCAGCACGTGGCGGTGATCCCGCTGCTGTGGATCCTGCCGCTGTCGATCTACCTGGCGAGCTTCATCGTCGTCTTCGCCGGCGATCGCTGGTATCGCCGCGGCCCGATGCTGGCGCTGCTCGCGGCGGCCACGGTCGCCGCCGCCGCGACGCTCTTCCTCGGCTTCGCCATCGGCCTGCTGGCGCGCATCGCCATCCTCCTGGCCCACCTCGCCATCGGGTGCCTCGTGCTCCACGGGGAGATGGCCCGCCTCAAGCCCGCGCCGCGGCGGCTTACCGGCTACTACCTGCTGCTCTCGGCCGGCGGCGCGCTCGGGACGGCCTTCGTCACGTTCATCGCCCCGGCGATCTTCAAGGGCTACTGGGAGTACCACGTCGCACTGGCGGCCTGCTGGGGCCTGGCGCTGGTCGCGGCGCTGCGCGACCGTCCCGCGGGCGCGGCGGCGCGGGGCAAGGCGGTGCTCGCGGGCGCCGCGTTGAGCCTGCTGGCGCTCGTCGGCGCGCTGCGCTGGCACACGCTGGTGGCGATGGCGCAGACGGTGCGCGCCGAGCGCAACTTCTACGGCGCCCTCCAGGTGATCGAGCGCGACCCGGAGGACCCCGCGCGGCACCGCTTCGAGCTGACCAACGGCGGCATCCTCCACGGCGCGCAGTACACCGACCCGGCGCGGCGCCGGCAGCCGACCGTCTACTTCGGCGCCAGCAGCGGCCTGGCGGCCGGCCTGCGCGCCGCGCGCGACGCCGCCCGCGCCCGCGGGGGCGACGGATCGCTGCGCATCGGCTGCGTCGGCCTCGGCGTCGGCGTGATCGCCGCGCACACGCAGGCCGGCGACCTGTTGCGCTACTACGAGCTGAACCCGGCCGTCGAGGCGGTGGCCCGCGACACGTTCAGCTTCCTCGCCGACGCCCGCGGGAAGGTCGAGGTCGTGCTCGGGGACGCCCGGCTCTCGCTGGAACGCGAGCTGACCGCGGGCCCGCGCGGCTTCGACCTATTCATCGTCGACGCCTTCACCGGGGACGCGATCCCCGCGCACCTGCTGACCCGCGAGTGCGTGGCGCTCTACCGCGCCCACCTTGCCGCCGGCGGGCGCATCATGCTCCACGTCAGCAACCGCTACCTCGACCTGCGGCCGCTGATCGTCGGTGTCGCGCGCGACGCGGGGCTCGACGCGCTGATCACCGACAGCCGGCCGGCGGACGACGCGGAACTGCCGGCGACCTGGGCCGCGATCGCGCCGACGGGCGCCTTCTCGGCCGAGGAGCGCGCGATGGCGGTGCGCTCACGTCCCCCGTCATCGCTCGCGCCGGTGGTCTGGACGGACGAGTACTCCAACCTCGTGGGACTATTGGACCCAGACCGTCGATAAGGGCCCGCCTGCGGCGTCGGGCTTCGCCCTTCGTCACTGCGGCGGCCGCACAAGGCCGCCTCGTTCCTCAGGACTCGCCCTCCTTGCATCCGGACCCTTCTCGACGGTCTGGGCGGGTCAACAATTCCGTCTGAGCGGCCGGGGGTCCTCGGATTCGGCAGATCAGCGGGAGGCACCCGAAGGCGATCCGAGTGAATGGACCGCGGGCCTGATCCGCCGCGGTCAGATCTTTCGTCCTGGCAAGGAGACCCGCAGCGACCGCGAATCCAGCCGCTTGAGCACAGGCTGGAGGCAGCCGGAATCGAGCCGAGACAAGGAACGCGACGATGGGGGCTCTGAGGCGGGCTCGTGCCCGCCGCAGGAGAGCCCGAGGAGCGTGACGCAGTCGCAGGCCGATTGCGGCCGCCGACTACACGCGGCCGAAGTCGTCGGCGAGGCGCTCGATATCGTCCTCGCCGAAGTAATCCCCCCGCTGCACCTCGATGAAGACGACCGGCTCGGCGCCCGCGTTGCGGACCCGGTGCGCCGCCCCGCAGTGGATGTTCACCGAGTCGCCGGGGCGCAGCGCGACCTCCTGCCCGTCGACCGTGACGACCGCCTCGCCGGCGAGGAAGTGCCAGTGCTCGCTCCGGCGCTTGTGGCGCTGGAGCGAGAGGCGCATGCCGGGGTCGACGGTGATGCGCTTGACCTTGTGGTCCGCCGCGTCGGCGAGGACCTCGTAGTGCCCCCAGGGCCTGTGCTCCTTCATCGGCGTCAACCGTAGCACGCCGAAGCCGGCGCGGACAAGACGCCGCGTCAGTCCCCGCGGCCGGGCTGCTGGAGCTCCTCGAACAACAGCAGCTGCGCCCGCGCCTTGTCGTGCTCCCCGCGGGCCTCGTAGATGTCGGCCGCGACGACGAACTCCGACTGCCGGTAGATCCTGCCCGGCGACCGGTGCGGGGCCGTGCCGACGCACAGGATCCACCCCACGGGGATCAGCGCCAGCCCGGCGAGCCTCGGGGCGCGCGCGGAACGCAGCATCGAACCGACGTACCAGGCGGCCCACGGTATCCAGAAGACGCAGAGGATCTGCCGGTAGCGGGAGCTGGGCCCGACCAGCATGACCCCCGCGGCCACGCAGAGGAAGAGGACCAGGAACAGCGACCACGCCTCGTCGCGCCTCGCGAGGCTCAGGACGAGGCCCAGGACGCCGGGAACGATGATCAGCCAGTGGGGGACGCCCCAGCGGACCAGCGGCGACAGGAGCGCCATGTAGTAGAGGTTCACGTTGTCGGGCGACTCGTAGGGGTCCGCCAGCGCCAGCACCTTGCGCGCCATCTTAGCCGCCCACGCGCCGGACGCCCCTTCGTAGCTCGCCAGCGTCTCGATGACGACCGGAACCGCCGCGCCGCCCGAGCGCGCGAGGATCGGCCCCATCTCGCGGGGGATCACCAGGTCGGTGCCCGTGGCGCCCGGCGCGTTGTACTCGATGAAGGTCTCGGCGAACCGGGTCGACGTCGCATGCAGCGGCGCCCCCACGAGGAGGTTTCTCGCCACCAGGGGCGAGACGCACAGGACGAAGGCGGCGAACACGGGGATGACCGGCCGCACGTCGCGGCGGCGCCTCGCTGCGAGGCCGGCGGCGAGCGCCGTCACGAGCGTGAGCAGGTAGAACACCTCGTCGGCCAGGACGCCCAGGCCGAGCGCGAGACCGAGCAGGACGGAAAGCCGGCGGGAGGGGACGCCGTCGATGCTCCACGCCCGCCACCACCGGATGAGCAGGAGCGCGAACGTCGACAGGACGAGCCAGCTGGGCGCGTCGTGGAGCAGATGCCACGAGTACGCGTAGAAGGGGCCGTAGAGACCGCTGAGGACGAAGGCCGCAAGTCCGACGGTGCGGTCCTGCGAAACTTCCCCGGCGAGCGCGCCGATGCTCACGCACAGGAGGAAGCCGGCGATGAGGTGCAGGAAGTGCACGACCAGCATGTTCCCGGTGACGGCGAGCATAGCCGCCAGGACGTAGGGATAGAGCGGCGATTGCTGATAGACCGCGGGCGAGCCCCACCACTGGAGCCACACGTCGAACGGCGCGATCTGCCGCATTCACGCGGTGTAGGGGTGGAAGGGCCGCGGGTTGAGCAGGCCCTGTTCCCTGATCGACTCGGCCCACTTCAGATTGGCCTGCATGTCCGACTCATCGAACATCCGCGCGAACTCCGGGAGCGCGCTCTGGGCGCACGCCGCGAAGTGGAGCGCGTAGAGGCAGAAGACCAGGCCGTACGCCGCCCAGCGAAGTCGTGCAAAGGCACGATCGTCCATGGTGTCCCCCTCGGGATCGGCCGGCCTCCCCTCGAGACGATCGAGGAAGGTCGGTCTTCGAGCTACTGGATCTTCCCGCCGCCCGGTGCCGGCGTCAAGGGGTTCACGAAAGGAGCCCCGAAAGGGCGTGGCTTGACATACCATACGGGGGTATCCTATATTTGCGGCATGGAACTCAATGACGGTCCGGGCGCGGCGACGCGCGACGCCCTGCTCGCGCGGCTCAGCCGCATCGAGGGGCAGGTGCGGGGCGTGCGGCGCATGGTCGAGGAGGGACGCGCCTGCGCCGAAGTGCTCCCGCAGCTGCGCTCGGTCATCCAGGCGCTCTGCCGCGTCCAGGACCTGACCCTGCACCAGCACCTGCGCCGCTGCGTCCGCGAGAGCTTCGAGGGGGCGGCGGCCGAGGAGCGCGAGCGCAAGGCGGAGGAGATCTTCCTGCTGCTGAGCCGCTACCGGCAACCCTGAAGGAGGGACGATGGAGCAGTACTGGTGGGTCGTTCTGGTCGTCGTGTGGGCGGGATGGATTCTGCTGCGCGGCGGTGGCGGCGGCTGAGGCTGCTAGCGGATCGGCCCCGGTTCGGGGCCCGGACACCCGCGGGGACGGACCCGACGCCGCCCCCGCGGAGAAGAACACAACGATGAGCGACGAGGCACGGAAGCCGGCGCAGGAGAGCGTCACGATCGGCGTCGCGGGCATGCACTGCGCAGCCTGCGTCGCGGCGGTGGAGCGCGCCCTGAAGAAGGTCGACGGCGTCGCCGACGCGCGGGTGAACTTCGCCTCCGAGAAGGCGACCGTCGACTTCGATCCGCAGCTCGTGACGCCCAAGGCGCTCGAGCACGCGATCGCCGAGGCCGGCTACGAGCCGCGCGCCGAGGCGGCCGGCGGCGCGCTCCCCGACGCGGAGACGACGGACCGCGAGCGCGAGGAGCGCCGCCGCGAGATCGCGTCCCTGCGCCTGCGCTTCGCGGTCTCGCTCGGGCTGGCGCTGCCGCTGCTCTACCTCGCGATGGGCGGGCACGCGGGCCTGCCGCTGCCCGCGTGGTCGGGCGGCACCATGGCGCTGGTTCAGCTGCTGCTGACGACGCCGATCCTCGCCGTCAACCACGTCTTCTACAGCCGCGGCATCCTGGCGGTCGCGCGCACGGGCGCCGCGACGATGGACACGCTCGTCGCCCTCGGCACCGGCGCGGCGTGGCTCTACAGCCTCGCCGCCTCGGTGCTCGTCTGGACCGGACGCGACCCGCACGCCGCGCACCGCCTCTACTTCGAGACGGCGGGCGTCCTCGTCGCCTTCATCGTCCTCGGCAAGTGGCTCGAGGCGCTCGCGAAGGGCAAGACCTCCGAGGCCATCCGCGCGCTGATGGGGCTGGCGCCGCGCTCCGCCGTCGTCGTGCGCGATGGCGCGGAGGCGGAGGTCCCCATCGACCAGGTCCTGGTCGGCGACGTCGTGCTCGTGCGGCCCGGGCAGAAGGTGCCGGTGGACGGCACCGTGACGGAGGGGCACTCGAGCGTCGACGAGTCCATGCTCACGGGCGAGAGCATCCCGGTGGAGAAGGGCCCGGGCGACCGCGTCGCCGGCGCGACGGTCAACGGCACCGGCTCCTTCCGGTTCCGCGCCGAGCGCGTCGGCCGCGACACCGTGCTCGCGCAGATCGTGCGCCTCGTCGAGCAGGCGCAGGGCTCCAAGGCGCCGATCCAGGCGCTCGCCGACCGCGTCGCGGCGATCTTCGTGCCGGTGGTCGTCGCGATCGCCGTCGTCGCCGCCGGGGTCTGGCTGCTGGCCGGCGCGTCCTTCGCCGCCGCGCTCTCGATCTTCATCGCGGTCCTGGTCATCGCCTGCCCCTGCGCGCTCGGGCTGGCGACGCCGACCGCCGTCATGGTCGGCACGGGCCTCGGCGCGAAGAACGGCATCCTCATCAAGAGCGCCGAGGCGCTGCAGCGCGCGCAGGCCGTGACGACGGTGGTCTTCGACAAGACCGGCACGCTCACCCGCGGCGCGCCGGCGCTGACCGACGTCGTCGCCCTCGGCCGCGTCCCCGCGGACGAGCTGCTGCGGCTGACCGCCGCGGTCGAGAAGCTCTCGGAGCACCCTCTGGCGGAGGCCGTGGTGCGCGGCGCGACCTCGCGCGGTCTCGCGGTGCCGCCGGCCGCGCACTTCAAGTCGGTGACCGGCAAGGGCGTGCGCGCGATGGTCGAGGGCCGCGAGGTCGTCGTGGGCAACCGCGCGCTCATGGAGGAGCTGGGCTTCGCGCTCGACGGGGCCGGCGCGCGCGTCGGCACGCTGGAGGCCGAGGGCAAGACCGCCGTGCTCGTGGGCATCGCCGGCGAGCTGGCGGGGGCCGTCGCGGTGGCGGACACGCTCAAGGAGCACGCCGGCGCCGCGGTCGACGCGCTGCGGCGCATGGGCCGGCGCGTCGTCATGATGACGGGCGACAACCGCCTCGCGGGCGAGGCGATCGGCCGCCAGCTCGGCATCGACGCGGTGCTGGCGGAGGTGCGCCCCGGCGACAAGGCCGGCGAGGTGAGGAAGCTCCAGGAGGCGGGGGCGGTCGTCGCGATGGTCGGCGACGGGATCAACGACGCGCCGGCGCTCTCGCAGGCCGACGTGGGGATCGCCATCGGCACGGGGACCGACGTGGCGATCGAGTCCGGCGACATCGTGCTCGTGCGCGGGGACGTGCGCGACGTGGCCGTGGCCATCGACCTCTCGCGCGCGACGATGCGCACGATCAAGCGCAACCTCTTCTGGGCCTTCTTCTACAACAGCGTCGGCATCCCGGTCGCCGCGGGCGCGCTCTACCCGTTCTTCGGCTTCCTCCTCAACCCGATGATCGCCGGGGCGGCGATGGCCTTCTCCTCGGTCAGCGTCGTCACCAGCTCGCTGCTCCTGCGCAACGCCCGGATGCGCCGGTAGCGCGCCCGGGGCTCGCCGCTCACGCCCCCGATGGCCGGCCCGCCGGCGGCGGGGCGACCGGGGTAGAATCCCCTGCCATGACTACCGGCGGCCTCTCCCTGTTCGCGACCTGCCCCCGCGGCGTCGAGGGGCTGCTCGCGGCGGAGCTGGCAGGCCTCGGGGCGGCCGGCGTGAAGGAGACCGTCGCCGGCGTCGCCTTCGCCGGAACGCTGGAGACCGCATACCGCGCCTGTCTCTGGTCGCGGCTGGCCTCGCGCATCCTGCTGGCGATCGCGCCGGTGGCCGCCGCCGACGCCGCCGAGCTCTACGCCGCCGTGCGCGCGCTGCCCTGGGAGGAGCACCTCGCGCCCGACGGGACGCTCGCCGTGGACTTCTCCGGCGCCAACCCCGCGATCGCGCACACGGTCTTCGGCGCCCAGAAGGTCAAGGACGCGATCGTCGACCGCTTCCGCGAGCGCGCCGGGCGCCGCCCCTCCGTGGACCTGGCGCGCCCGGACCTGCGGGTCAACGTCCACCTCGGGGGAACCGCGGCGCGCGTGTCGCTCGACCTCTCCGGCGAGAGCCTCCACCGGCGCGGCTACCGCGCGGAGACCGTCGTCGCGCCGCTCAAGGAGAACCTCGCCGCGGCGGTCCTCGTCCGCGCCGGCTGGCTCGCCGTGGCGGCGGCGGGCGGGCCGCTGCTCGACCCGATGTGCGGCTCGGGGACGCTGCCGCTCGAGGCGGCGCTGCTCGCCGGCGACGTGGCGCCGGGGCTGCTGCGCGAGCGCTTCGGCTTCTCGCGCTGGC
>DATDCY010000037.1 GCA_036524115.1 bacterium
CCTGGACGTCCTGCGGGTCCAGGGCCGCTGCCTCCGAGAGCTCGGCGACCGCCTCGGCGAGCCGGCCGGCGCGCGCGAGCGCCACACCGAACTGGTAGCGCGCGAGCGCCGAGGCCGGATCGAGGCGCGCAGCCGTCGCGAACTGCCGCCGCGCCTCCTCCTCGCCGCCGCGCGCGGCAAGCGCGCCGCCGAGGTTGAGGTGCGCCGCGACGTAGCCGGGGTCCAGCGCCACCGCGCGACGAAAGGCGGCGATGCTCTCCCCGTCGCGCCCCGCCGCCTCGAGTGCCGCGCCGAGGTTGTTCCAGGCCGTCGCCAGGCGCGGTTTGGCCGCGATCGCCCCGCGGTAGAGGGCGACCGCCCCATCCCCGTCCCCTCGGGCGAAAAGGATCTCCCCGAGGTTGACCATGGCTTCCGCCTTGCCCGGATCGAGCGCGATGGCCCTGCGGTAGTGCTCCTCGGCCGCCGTCAGATCGCCGTTCTTCTGGCGGAAGACCGCGAGGTCGTACTCGACCTCCGCCGACGGCGGCATGTGGTCCTTCGCGTAGAGGAACAGCGTCAGCTCGTCGTGCCAGATCCGTTCCTGCCGCACCGTGAGGCCGCCGAGGGCGAGGATGGCGAGGCACGACGCGGCCAACGCCCCGCGCGCCAGCCGCGGGCGAGCGGCGACACCCGCGCGGCACGACCAGACGAGGGCGGCGACGGGGCCGAGCAACGGCAGGTAGGTGTAGCGATCGGCCATCGTCGCCGCGCCGACCGGGACGAATCCGGCCACCGGCGCCAGGGCGACCGCGTACCACGCCCAACCGAAGACCAGCCAGGGGAAGCGACCGCCGAAGCGGACGACGAGGACGGTGACGAGCGCCAACGTGGCCAACGACACCGCCGACGCGGCCAGCCCCGGCCCACCCCGGACCGCCGCGTACATCGGCGAGAGCCCCGCGGGCACCAGGGTCAGCTCGAGGTAGCGCGCGTAACTGACGACCGCGTTCAGCACGCGCTCCGCCAGCGTCGCCGCGCGCATCGCCCCGCCGCGCTGCTGGGTGACGAGGGTGACCACCGCGACCGCGGCGGCGAGCGCGGCGAGCGGGAGCTTCTCGATGACGCGCCGGCGCCACGTCCGGGCATCCAGGCGCCCGAGGGGCCAGAGATCGAGCGCGAGCAGCAGCACGGGGAGCGTGACCAGCATCGGCTTCGCCAGCAGGCTCAGCGCGAGCAACCCGGCGCACGCCGCCAGCGCCGCCGGCCGCCGGCCGCGGACCCAGCGCAGGTAGGCGAGCAGCGAGAGCAGGCCGAAGAAGGCCGAGAGGACGTCCTTGCGCTCGGCGACCCAGACCACGGACTCCACGCGCAACGGGTGCGCGGCGAAGATGGCGGCCGTCAGGGCGCTGGCCCAGAGGGCGCCGGTGGCGCGGCGCAGCAGGGCGAAGACGAGCACCGCGTTCGCGGCGTGCAGCGCCACGTTGACCAGCCGGTGCTTCCAGGCGACGAGGCCGAACGCCGAGACGTCGGCCATGTGGGAGAGCCAGGTGAGGGGGATCCAGTTGGCCCCGTGCCGCTCCGTGAACGCCCGCCACACGCCCTGCGGCGTCAGGCCGCCGCGCACGATCGGGTTGTCGATCAGGTAGTAGCCGTCGTCCCAGTCCGGGAGGAACTCGTTGCCGAGCGACGGGAGGAAGCAGGCCGCGACGAGCGCGACGAGGGCTGCCGCGAGGAGCGCCGGCAGCGCCGTCCGCACCCGCGCGCGCGTACCTGCGTCCCCGACACCGTCCCTTCCGATCACGCGGTCATAGTATACTTGATGCAGGAATGAGCGCTCCGGCCCCGATCCGCCCCGGATCCTTCCCGCTCCGGAATCATCGCGCGCTGATGCCCCCCGCGCTCGTGTTGCCCGCCTTGGCAGCGGTGCTCCTTTACATTCCCGTCATCGGCTTCGGCGTGACGAACTTCGACGACAACATCTACGTCAGCGAGAACGACGCCGTTCGGGCGGGCCTCGGCCTGCGGGGGCTGGCGTGGGCGCTCGGCGGCTTCCACGCCGGCTATTACATCCCGGTCACCTGGCTGTCGCTGATGGCGGACGCCTCCCTCTACGGGCCGTGGCCGGGCGGCTTTCACCTGACGAACGCGCTGCTGCATGCCGCCAACGTCTTCCTCTACGGCTGGCTGCTCCAACGGTGGACCGGCCGCCTGGCGCCGAGCGTCGCCGCGGCGTTCCTCCTGGCCGTCCACCCGCTCCACGTCGAGTCGGTGGCGTGGGTGACCGAGCGCAAAGACGTCCTCGCGATGTTCCTGCTGCTGATCGCGCTCCATCTGCACCGCTCCTGGCTCGGGGACCCGGCGGGGGCAAACCGGGGGCTGTTCCTCGGCGCGTTCGCCCTGTCGCTCCTGGCCAAGCCCATGGGCGTCGTGCTGCCGGTGCTCCTGCTGCTTCTCGAACGCTGGCCCCTCGGACGGCGGACCGGGCCCGGCCGACAGCTGGCGGACCTCGCCCCCGTCGCCGCCCTGTCCACGGCCGCGGCGACGCTCACTCTCGCGGGACATTGGCTCGGGCAGGTCGTCGCCCCGCTTGGGACGATCCCGATCGGCCGGCGGCTGGCGACCTGCCTCGCCGGGTTCGGCTGGTATCTCCGGAAGGCGCTCTGGCCTGACGTCCTCGCAGTCCACTACCGGCTTCCTCCGGCCGGGCCGTCCGCGGCGGCGCTGTTCCTCTCCGCCGGTCTGCTGGCGGCCTTCTGCCTCGCGGCGTGGCGGTGGCGGCGGGAGCAGCCGGCGCTCGGCGTCGGCCTCGGCTGGTATGCGGCCGCACTCGTCCCGGTGAGCGGCCTGTTTCAGGCGGGGATCCAGGCCACCGCGGACCGCTTCGCGTACCTGCCGCTTGCCGGGGCGTACATGGCGGCGACGTGGACGGCGTCGCGGTCCCGGGTGCCGGCGGCCGCAGTCCATCGGGCGGTCGTGGTGGCGCTCGCAGCCCTCACCGCCATCTCGGCCGCTCAGCTTCCCTACTGGCGGGACTCCGGCTCACTCTTCAGCCGGGCGCTCACGGTGGACCCGGACGATCCCGTGGCCCGGGCCAACCTCGGCTCCTTCCTGCTGGAGCGCCGCCGGTATGCCGAGGCCGAGGAGCACCTCAGGCGTGCGCTGGCCATGGACCCCGGAAACGTCGGGACCCGCGTCAACCTCGCGGACGCGCTCGTCGCGCGCGGCATGACCGCCGAGGCGGTGGAGGAGTACCGGCGCGTCGCGGCGCCACACCCCGAGCACCGCAGGGCCCGTTTCTCCCTGGCCCTGGCGCTGGCCAGGCTCGGCGAGACGGACGCGGCCCTGCTGGAGCTCGACGGCATTCTTGCCGTCTCCCCCGGCTTCGCGGAGGCGCACTACCAGAAGGGGCTCCTTCTGGCCATGAAGGACCTCGACGCACAGGCGCGAGTCGCGCTGGAGGAGGCGGTGCGGCTCGATCCCGGCTTCGGCCCGGCGCACCACAACCTCGGCGTCGTCCTGATGAGGCTTGGGGAGACGACCGGGGGCGAGCGTCACCTGGCCGAAGCCGGCCGCCTTGGTGTCCGCGAGCCATAGCGCGGGGCCAAACCGGTATACTCTCGGCGACCATGTGCTCGTATCCAGTGGCGATCCCCGCGAATCCGCCGGGAAAGGACCGCGGCCACATCCTGTCGATCGTGCCCTGGGGCGCGGTGCTCGCCCTGGCGGCGACGCTTCTCGTCTACCTGCCGGGCCTGGGCAACGGCTTCACCAACTGGGACGACGACCACTACGTGACCGCAAACCGCTTTGTCCAGCGGCTGAGCGGCGCGAATCTCCTCCACCATGCGACCTCCTTCACCGCGGGCAACTACCACCCGCTGACGCTCGCCGTGCTCAGCCTCATCCACCGCGCCTTTGGACCCGACCCGCGCGCGTTCCATGCGGCCAGCCTTCTGCTGCACTGTGCGAACGTCGCGCTCGTGCTGCGCCTGGCCCTGCGCCTCGGAGCGGGCGCGAGCGCGGCCGGCATCGCCGCGCTCCTGTTCGGCGTCCACCCGCTCCACGTGGAGTCCGTCGCCTGGGTCGCCGAGTTCAAGGACGTGCTCTCGGCCGCGTTCTTCTTCGCCGCCATCCTCGCGTACCTCCAGTATCGCGACGGGACGCGACGGCGCCTCTGGTACGGCCTGGCCCTGGCGTCCTTCCTGCTCTCGCTCCTTGCCAAGCCGATGGCCGTCACGCTCCCCGTGGTCCTCCTGCTCTGCGACCGACTGCAGGGCAGGCGCCGGGACCGGGCGGCCCTGATCGAGAAGGCGCCGTTCTTCCTGCTGGCGCTGCTCTTCGGCGGCGTCGCTCTCGTCTCGCAACAGAGCGCGCTGCGGTCCGGCATCTTCGCCCTGGGGGAGAACCTCCGGATCGCCGCGCACGGACTGCTCTTCTATCTCGCGAAGGCGATCGTGCCGACCGGTCTCTCGGCTCTGTACCAGATCCCGCGGACGGCCGACGGCGGACTCCCGCCGGCGTTCACGTGGGCGCCGCTGGTGATCCTGCCGCTCGTTGCGCTTGCCGCCTGGTGGGGCCGCCGCTCGCGGACCGCCGCCTTCTCCGCCCTGTTCTTCCTCGTCACGCTCCTGCCGGTCCTGCAGATCGTCCCGGTGGGCCCCGCTGCGGCCGCAGACCGCTATTTCTACATTCCCTCCTTCGGGCTGTTCTTCGCTGCGGGACAGGCGTACGCCTGGCTGGGAGAACGCGCCGCGCGCGGCTCCCGTTGGGCGGGCGTGCTCCTGCCCGCCGGGGCGGCCGCGGTGGTCCTGCTCTTCGGGGGGCTGGCCCGCGAGCGCGTCGGCGTCTGGAAGGACTCGCTCACGCTGTGGACGGACGCGATCGCGAAGGACCCCGCGTCCGACATGGCGTATGGGTACCGCGGCATGGCACGCGCGGCCGCGGGGGACGACACGGCGGCCATGGCCGACTTCGACCGGGCGCTCGAGCTCGGGGCGCGACGGCGCTTCAGCGCAGAGGTCTACTACAACCGCGGCGCCCTCCATCAGGCGCGCGGCAGGATGGCGCAGGCCCTGGCGGACTATGACCGGGCGCTGGAGATCGACCCGCGGGCCGTGCGCGCCCTCGTCAACCGGGGCAACGTGCTCGACACGCTGGGCCGCACTGCGGAGGCGGTGCAGGACTACGAGCGCGCGATGTCCCTCGCGCCGGACGATCCGCTGCCCCGCTACAACCGCGGCCTGGTGCGCCAGATGGCCGGGGCGGAGGAGCAGGCTGTCCGCGACTACGACGACGCGCTGCGGCTGGACCCGGGGTTCACCCTCGCCCTCGTCAACCGCGGCATCGCACAGGGGCGGCTGGGCCGCCTTTCGGCCGCGATCGACGACTTCACGCGGGCGGCCGCGATCGAGCCGCGCTCCGCGACCGTCTTCGAGAACCGCGCCATGGCGTACGCGGCCGCCGGCGACCAGCAGCGGGCCGCGGCCGATCGCGAGCGTGCGCAGGCCCTCGCAGCCGAGAGGCGGCCCGACCCCCTCGGAGCAGCCGTCCCGTGATCGCTGCCGCGGGATCCGCGCCCTCGCCAGCGGCGGCGCCGGGACACCGCCGGCGCCAGCTCGTGGTGCTTGCGGCGCTCGCCGCGCTGAGCATCGCCGTGCACGCCTTCGCGGCGGCCGTCTGCGCCCCCGAAGCGCCGTTCCTCAAGTACCCGCTGGCGGCCGAGCAGTACCTGCGTGGCGGGCTCGGCGCGGAGCGCATCGCGGACTTCAGTCAGCTCTACCTGGCCCTGCACGTCGCCGTGCAGATGGCCGGCCTGGACCCGCTGTCGACGTTCCGGATCCTCCACGTCGCCTTTTCGACCGGCGCCGCGCTGCTGCTCTTCCTCGCGGTGCGCGCCGCCGCATCCACGGGCGTCGCGCTGGCCGCGACCGCCGGGTTCCTCCTCAACGCGAGCGTGCTGGTCTACACGCAGCTTCTCGAGCCCGAGGCGATGCTGCTGTTCCTGCTGCTTGCTTTCGCCTTCTTCGCGGTGCGGGAGGAACGGCGCTCTCTCGTGGCGGCGGGCGCTTTCCTCGCCCTGTGCGTGCTCACCCGCCCGACGTACCTCCCGCTCGCCGCCGCGGTGCCTCTCTGGCTGCGCCTGCGCGCCGGCGCGGGGCGGCCCTGGCGGGCGCAGGCGCTGTGCTTCCTCGCGCCGCTCGCGGTCGCGCTGGTGCCGGCCGCGGCGCTCTCGCCGGCCCGGCCGGGGAGCGACATGCCGCTGGTCATGAACCCGGGCAACGTCTTCTTCGAGGGGAACAACCCACTGGCAGGCGGCCTCGGGCTCGCCTACCCGCCGCTGGTCGACGACGTCGCGGGCGAGTCCCCGGAACAGCCCGACTACCAGCACGCGGTCTACCGCACGATCGCGCGCGGCGTCTCCGGCCGGCCGCTCGACGCCGCCGAGGTCAACGCCTACTGGAGCGCCAAGGCGCTGGCGTTCCTGCGCGACGAGCCCCGGGAAGCCGCACGGCGCCTTGCAGGAAAGGTGCGGGCGTTTCTCGGCGGCTACCGGCGGCACGACGTCCTCGCCGCCTTCCTGCTCGACCGGCGCCTGGGCGACAGCGCCCTGCCGGCGGTCCCCTTCGCCGCCGTCTCCGCCTTCGCAGTCGTCGGACTGGCGGTCCTCGCGCCCGCCTGGCGACGCTGGCTCCCGTTCCACCTCGTCTGGGCAACCCAGCTCGGCCTGGCGGCGCTCGTCTACGCCACCGACCGCCAGCGCGTCGCGGTCGCGCCCTTCTTCGTCTTCTTCGCCGCCGCGGCGGCAGCCTGGGCGCTCCAGCGCCGGAGGAATCTGGCGTTGCTCGCGGCCGTCGCCCTGCCCCTGACCGCCCTCTTCTCCCTGCGCAGCGACGTCATGCGCGAGGACGAGCACCTGTGGAGCGTCTACGCGAAGTCGGGAGAGCTGCGCGGCGAGGCGGCGGAGCGCCGCGAGCGAGGCGACCGTGCCGGGGCTGCGCGGGCGACCGCAGCCGCCCTCGCGCAGACGCCGTGGATGGCGGACTGGATCCGGCCGTCGGGCCTCTCGTTCGGGCCGGAGGGCCTCGCCGGAGCCGCTCTGGCGCAGGCTGCCACCGTATCTCCCGCCGACTTCTCGGGACAGCTTGACCGCGCCATCCTCCTCATCGAGGCCGGGCGGCCCGCCGAGGCCGAGCCGCTGCTGCTGGGCCTCGCCGCCGGAAGGCGCCGGTTCGCGCGCGTCTTCGACGGCTCATCCCGCCCCGAGTTCTATCTCGGGGTCGTCGCCGCCCTGCGCGGGGACCGCGATGGCGCCGTCCGGCGGCTGGAGGAGACGCTGGCGCGATCGCCCGGCGATCCGTTCGCCCTCGCATGGCTGGCGGCGCTCACCGGGCGCGACGAGCCACGCCGCCTGCTGGCACGGTACTTCGACGAAGCAGACGCAGCTTTTCTCGAGGGGCAGGCGCACCTGCGGCTCGGCCACCCGCAGGCCGCCGTCGAGGCGTTCGCGGCGGTCAACCGCATCCTCCCGGGGTACCGCCGCGGCAGGATCTACCTCGCGGTCGCGCTCGGGGCCGCCGGCCGCTACGAGCAGGCCGCGGAGCTCTATCTCGACACCGTCAGGGAGCGGCCGGAGCCGGTCCTGCTGGAGGCCGACGTGCGCCGGATCTTCGACGGCCTGGTGGCGGCACACCCCGCCAGCGCCGACGCGCGCCGCTGGCGGGAATTCGTCCGCTGCGAGTTCGAGGCCTGCCCGCGCTGATCGCGGCGCCTCAGCCGGCGCGCCGCGCCCGCGCGCGCCGCTTCAGTGCCTCCAGGTAGAGGTCGAACACCTGACCGAGGTACTCGAAACGCTGCCTCAGCCCGAGCTTGGACTTGCCCGCCGTCCGGTCGCGGAACACAAAGGGGACCTCCACGATCTTCGCCGCGTTCCCCTTGACGATGATCTCGAGCCCGATCTTGTATCCCCTGGGCTTCAGGGAGACGCCGGCCAGCACGTCGCGCCGGAAGAGGAAGTACCCCGACATCGGGTCCCGCACCGCGGTCAGCGGACGCGCCAGCAGCGTCGCGACGCGCGAGTTGAGTGCCCTGCTCCTGGGCCACCCCTCGGCGGCGCCGCCGGGGACCAGCCGCGACGCAATGGCCAGGTCCGCGCCCTGCTCCCTGACCGCGGCGAGAAGGGCCGGGAGGATCTCGGGGGGATGGCTCAGGTCGGCGTCCATGACGCAGATCAGCTCCCCGGCCGCGGCGGCGAAGCCCTCGACGACCGCCCGGCTCAGGTCCCTGCCACCGCGCCGCCGCACGACCCTGACGTTGAGTCGCGCCGGGAGCTCGCCCGCAACCCGCCAGGTCCCGTCGGGACTGTCGTCGTCGACGACGATGACCTCGTAGCGCTCCCCGGCGAGGGCGGCGGCGATGCGCTCGGCGAGCGGGCCGACGCACTCGGCCTCGTTCAGCGTCGGGACGATGATCGACAGCACGCGCTCACCTCGCGGGGAACCGGGCCCCTGCCCCCCCGGGCGCCGCGCCCGCCTGCCGCGCACGCTCCCGCCACAGCGCGGCCTCGTCGCGGTCCCCGGCCATCTCCAACGCCTCCGCGAGGAACTGCATCGCCCAGTCGAAGCCGGGAAGGATGCGCAGCACTTCCCGGAACTCGCCGGCGGCGCGCTCCGCCTCGCCGCGCCGCAGCCAGGCGAGACCGAGCTGCATGTGGGCGTGCCCGTTCTCGCGGGTGACCGCCAGCGTGCGCGTCCAGAGCGTGACCTCGTCGCGCCAGTAGCCCGACTGCGCCCAGGTCAGCGTGGCGAAGGCGGTGAGCACAGCCACCGCGACGCCAGCGCGATGCACAGCGCGCACGCGCAGGTGCGCGCCCAGATCCGCCACGCCCCAGACGACCGCCACGAAGACGCCCACGAGAGGCACGTACGTGTAGCGGTCCGCCCGCGCGAACTCGCCGACCTGGACGATGCCGATCACCGGCACGAGTGTCCCCAGGTACCAGAACCAGCCTGCCGCCAGGTACGGGCGGGCGCGCGCGCGCCACACGCACAGCGCGGCGGCCAGGAGCAGCAGCGCGCCGCAGGCGACCGCCGCCCCCACCCGGACGCCGGCGCCGGGGTGGGGATAGTAGGCGGCAAGGTCGCGCGGGTAGAGCGCCTGCACGAGGTACTCGGCGTAGGAGAGCAACGCATTCGCCACGCGATACCCCAGCGCATAGGCCGCCTCCCGCGTGACGGAGCCGAACGCGATCTGCGCACGGTACGACAGCGCCGCCGCGACGGGCACCAGCAGGAGGAAGGGGACCTTCTCGAGCAAGACGCGACGGCGCGAGCGACGCCATTTCTCCCGCGAGGCCGCCCCGCCCGCCGGGCCAAGCCGCCCGAGGGGCCAGAAGTCCAGCAGCAGCAGGACGAAGACGAAGGTCACGGCCATCGACTTCGACATCAGCGCTGCGGTATAGGCCCCGAACGCAGCGGCATAGCGCAGCGGTCCCGGCCTGCGGACGTAGGCCACCCAGGCGGCGATGCCGAGAAACCAGAAGAGCGCACAGAGGACGTCCTTGCGCTCCGAGACCCAGGCGACCGACTCCACGTGCAGCGGGTGCATGGCGAAGAGCGCCGCCACGAGCGCGCTGCGCCAGAGCGCGCCCGTCGCCGCGCGCAGCGCGATGAACAGCGCCAGCGCCGCCGCGGCGTGCAGAAGAACCGCCGTCACATGGTGCCCGGCCGGGTTCAGGCCAAACAGCGTGACGTCGGTCATGTGTGACAGCCACGTCAACGGGTGCCAGAACGCCGCGTCGGTCGTCGTGAAGGCCCAGCGGACGGCCGCCGGCGTGAGCCCGCCCAGGACCGTGGCGTTCTCGGTGACGTAGTAGCAGTCGTCGTAGTCGGCGAGGAACTCGTGGCCGAGAACACGCGAATACACCGCCAGCGTGGCGGCCCCCAGCGCGAGGGCGACGACGAGCGCCCGCGCGCCCTCGCCCGGGCGGGCCTTCAGCCTCAAGCGGCGACCTCGCCCTTGGCGTCCCCCCGGGCAGGGCGCCGCGGAACTCGACTCCAGCCGGTTCTCGGGAAATCCGCCAGGTGCATGCGCCGCCTCCGCCGCGGGCACTATAGCACACGCCGCCGGGCGCCCAGAGACGCGGATGCGGCCCGACGCCGCGACCTCGCCGGGTCACGGGCAACCTTGACATTCCGGGGCCCCGCCCGAAGAATCGTCGCGTCATGCCCGACAATGCCCGTCCGCGAGGCACCTGGTTCGAGCGGCACCCGGCGACGACGCTGATCACCCTCGTGCTCGCCTTCGCCGTGGCCGTCGACCTGGCGGCGCTGCGCATCTTCCTCGAACCGAAGACCTTCTCTTTCCGGAGCAGGCACCCCTACTACCATCACACGCTCGTCCCCGGGTTTTCCGGCGCCGCGCGCTGGGGGGACATCGAGTACCCCATGGTCACGGACTCGCTCGGCTTCCGGGACTCCGCAGCGCGACAGGTGTCCCTGCGTCCCGCCGGCACGCGGGTCGTCTTCATCGGGGACTCGGTCGTCGAGGCCCTCGGCGTGCCCTACGCGGAGAGCTTCATCGGCGTGCTGGCGGCCGAGCCGGCACGGAAGGACGTGGAACTGCTGAATGCCGCGGCGCTGAGCTATTCGCCGACGATCTACTACCTGAAGACGAAGTTCCTGCTCGAGAACGTGGGCCTGCGCTTCGACGAACTGTTCGTCTTCATCGACATCACGGACATCCAGGACGAGATCAGATACAAGAGCTTCACGCCCCGGCTGCCGGCGCTGCTCGACCGGGTCTCACTCGCGGTGGACGGCGCGCTCTACCGCAATTCCTTCGCCTACCACACGCTCTACGAGCGGCTGGTCCGCCCCCGCGAGAAGCGGATCGAGACCGTCTTCGACCCCGAACGCTGGTCCCACCGGGACATCGCCGTTTCGGGCCTGTCGTACAGCGACGAGGACCGTCGCCGGATGGAGGCCGTCCCGGAGCCCGAGAACGGCCGGTGGCACTGGACGATCGACCCCGAGGCCTTCCGGCAGTGGGGCGAGGAAGGACTGAAGATCGCCGGTTCGCACATGGAGGCGCTGGCGAGGCTCTGCCGCGACCGTGGCATCCGGCTGACGCTGGTGGTCTACCCCGCCCCGCTCCAGATCTACGCGCACGACCTCGACAGCCTGCAGGTGCGCTACTGGGAACGCTTTGCACGCGACAACGGCGCCAGCTTCGTCAACCTCTTTCCAGCGTTCATCGGCACCGCGACGCCCGATCCCGATGCAACGTACCGGAAGTACTTCATCGCGAATGACACGCACTTCAACGCCGAGGGCCACCGCTATCTCGCCCGGCTCCTCGACGCGTACGTCCCGCCGCGGCGCGCCGCTCCCTAGCCTTCGATCAGCCGCCGCCCGCGCCGGCGAACCACCGCGCGACGAGGCCGCCGGCGAGGCTCGAGGCCGGCCCCGACAGGTGGTCGTCGTAGTCGAAGTACAGGTGGCGGCCGGCGTCCTCCTCCCGCTTGATGAAGTCGGTGAGATCCAGGAACGGCACGCCCGTGTCCCCGCACTGCTCCCGAAGCAGACGGCGGTGCAGATGATAGGCCGGCCCGGTCATGTCGACCCCTTCCGGGTACCCGAGGCTGAACTCCCGCTCGAAGCGCTGGTAGTAGTTCGTCACCGTCCCGCGCTCCGGGATGTAGACGACCAGCAGCCGGCAGCCGAGCCTCGACAGGTATTCCCGCAAACCGCCCAGCGCCCCCCGGAGGTCGAACGGCGTCCTCAGGTCCGTCTCCAGATACTGCGAGCCCCCCATCCGGTAGGGGCTGAAACGGGCCGACTTCATGAGCGCGAGCACGCGTGGCGAGACGTGCTCCGCGAACTGCCGTTCAAACTCGGGATCGCTCCAGGGGTTGTTGGGGCTCGGGACCGGTTGGAGGAAGTTGGCCATGCGCCACGGCCAGCGCCAGGGAAGCTGCTCGCGGTTGCGCGCCATCGCCAGCAACTCCAGGAAGCGGGGCTTCCACGCGGGGTAGGTTCCGAAGGAACGAGGCCGCGGCACCCCCACGTCGGCCGGCAGGTCGTTGGCGTAGACGACGAGGAGGAGAATGTCCGGGCGCAGCTGCGGAGCGGCGTCGACAATCAGCCGGAGCTCCGACTCCAGGCCGGCGCCGCTCACCCCGAGGTTCAGGGCCTCGACGTAGAGCCCCTGGCGCCTCAGATCGGCTTCGAAACCCTCGGGAATCGTCTCCCCGTCGGGCGTCAGCCCGCCCTCCACGAAGCTGTCGCCGACGAACAGCACCCGCTGCGCGCCCGGCGCCTTGCGGGCCGCCCAGCGACCGCCCCGGAAGCCGTACTCGTTGAGCCGGTGAACCACCCGCACCCGGTCGAGAACGTCGTCGTGAACGACCCTGATCGAGCGGATCGCCTTGGTGTCGCCCCCCTCCAGCCCGATGCTCATGTAATCAATGCGGTTGAGCCCCCTGATTTCGGGGAGCGGGAACACGAGCCGCAACGCCACCTCCTGGAAGAGCAGGCAGACGGCCGCCAGCCCCAGCGTCCGCACCGCTCGACTGCGTCTCACCGCCCAGTCTCTCCCGCGCGCCGGCCGTCGGTCGCGGCAGGGCCCGGGGCGTCGGGGCAGAAGCGACGCGCCAGTTCCTCGGCAAACAGCCCGGCGACGACCCTGTTGGCCGCCGGGGTCAGGTGCACCCAGGACACGAGCTGGTCCCGGTCGTGATCGAGGGCGGCGATGACGTCGACAAAGGGCACCGAGCGGGTCCGAGCCCAGCCACGCAGGTCGTCCATCAGCCGCCGATGGAGCAGCAGCGCGTACTCGTAGTAGTCGATCGCCGATCCCCACGCCATCCGCGCGGCGAGCCGGTCCGCCTCCTCGGCGTAGGTCACGCCACGCCGTCCGAGGCGCTCCCGCAACGGACGGGGGTACGGTGCCGCGGCGGTGGCCTGCTGGTTCGCGACGACCAGGTGGATGCCCAGCGCCGCGCAGGCCTCGCGAATCACCTCGAGGTTCCTCAGGAAGATCGCGCTGCGGAGATCTGCGTCCAGGTCGAACTTGTCCGCCGCCTCGTCGACGATGTCGTGGCCGCCGATCAGGACCCTGTCGACGAACAGCGCCAGGAGCGAGTGCGCGGTGAGGGCGAGCCGCGCCCTGCCGCCCCAGGTCGTCGGCACTACGGTGCCGACGGTGTCGTTGCGCCCGTCGTAGAAGGTCACGGCGTCAGGCGCCAGGGGGAGGCCTTCCGCAAGAAACAGTGCCGCAGTCTCACCGGAGGTCTCGTGGGGTATGCCGAAGTTGATCACCTCGAAGCGACGGGTGCCGGCGCACCGGTCGTTGAGGAAACGCTCCAGATAGAAGGGGTAGGTCTCGTCATCGCGGTCGTAGTACCCGAAGGTCGAGGACGACCCCAGCGTGAGGACCCGCACGACGTCCGGCGGCTTCTGCGTGCCGAACTCCTGGCCTCGGAACCCGTGGCTGTTGATCGTCACGCGGATGCGCTCGCCCGTCTCCACGTCGCGGGTGGACTTGGTCTCGTTCGGGAAGAACTTGGCGTACCCGGTGTGCTGATCGCCGAGTCGCTCAACCGAGTCAGGGCGCGATTCCGCCAGCTCGTGCTGCTCGTTGTCGCGCCGGAAGCGCTCGTCGGTCACCGTCCTGCGCCAGCGGCGCTCGGCCTGGTCGGGGTTGGTGTTGCGATCCCAGGCGGTGCCGTACAGGAGCGCGCGCGGCCCGATCTCGTGCGAAACCCAGACGCGAATCCCGAGCTCGGCCAGCGCGACCACGGCGACCACCAGGTAGAGGGCGAAGAGGACCCGTGACGAAGACAGGGCCCGCAGCGCCGGCGAGATCTTCAACGACGGAAGGCCCCCCGTCGAACGCGCTCCGTCGGACAACACATTGGGAAGCTATGGTACCACTTCTTCAGGCGGCGAAGCTCGCCCGGCGCGGGGACGAACGGCGACGGCCGCGTCCGCGCGGCAATCCTTGACATTCGACGGCCCTGCCAGAAGAATCGGACGGACATGGGTGAAAGCGGGCCGGAGATCAGCGCCGTCATCCCCTGTTTCAACGAGGAGGCCGTCCTCGAGCGGACGGCGCGGGCCCTCGCCAGCGTGCTCGAACGGACGTTCCCCCGCGCCTGGGAGCTCATCCTGGTGGACGACGGCAGCCTGGACGCGACCTGGGAGGTGGCGCAGCGGCTTGCGCGCGAGCCGGGCATCCGGGCCACGCGCCATCCCGCCAACCGCGGCAAGGGCGCCGCCGTGCGGACCGGCGTGCTGCTCACGCGCGGCGACCCGGTGCTCGTCTGCGATGCCGACGGGAGCACGCCTCCCGCCGCGATCGGGGACCTGCTCGACGCCCTTCGGCGCGGCGCGGACATCGCCATCGGCGACCGCTGGGGCCGGGGCGCAGCCCTGGGGACGCCGCAGCCGCCGCTGCGGCGCTTCCTCGGCAAGGGCTACGCCCTCCTTTCGCGCCGGCTCACCGGCGTGCGCGTCACGGACTTCAACTGCGGCTTCAAGCTCTTCCGGGGCGAGGTCGCCCGCGCGCTCTTCGCGGCCTGCCGCTCGGAGCGCTGGACGTGGGACGTGGAAATCCTGGCGGCGGCGGCGAACCGCGGCCTGTCGATCCGCGCCGTCCCGGTGAGCTGGAGCCAGGGACCGCGCTCGACGGTCCACCCCGTGCGCGACGTCCTGCGCAGCCTCCGCGATCTGGGCGGCGTCTGGTGGCGTCTCAGGCGCCCCGGGGCCGGGCCGGCGGGGCGGTGACCGGCCGGTGAACGGGCCCGGACGGCGGTGGCCGCTCGTCGTGGTCCCCGTCGCGTACGTCCTGCTCCTGTGCGTCCCCCCGCTGCTGCGGGGCGACGGGCGGGTCCTCGGTTCGGAATCCGGCGACCTCTTCCTGCAGTTCGTCGGCCAGCGCGAGTTCGGCTTCGGGGAGATCGCGCGCGGCCACCTGCCGCTCTGGAACCCCCGCATCTTCAGCGGCATGCCGGCGCTCGGCAACATCCAGTTCGCGCTGTGCTACCCCCCCAATCTCCTCTTCCTGTTCCTCCCCCTGGCGTGGGCGTTCAACGCCTCAATCATGCTGCACCTGTCGCTCGCCGGCATCTGCATGGGGTGGTGGGTGCGCAGCCGGGGGGCCCCCCTGCTTCCCGCGCTCGTCGCCGGAATCCTGTACCTCGGGTGCGGCGCCCAGTTCTCGCGCGTGCTCGCCGGGCACCAGACGATGATCTGCCTGCTCCCGTGGGCGCCCCTGCTGTTCTGGGCCGTGGACGCCGTTGCGGCGGACGCACGCCCCGGGCCGGCGCTCGCGGGCGCGGCCGCGACGGCGATGATGCTGCTCGCGGGCTACCCGCAGTTTGTGTTCCACATCGGCGCGGCGGCGGGGCTCTACGCTGTTCTGCGCCTGACGGAGGTCGCCGCGAAGGGCCGCAAAGCGCTGCTGCTCGCGCTCATCCCGCTGCTCGCGGCGGGCATGACGGCTTTCCAGCTCGCGGCCACCGCGCAGGCGTCGGCCGGCAGCCTGCGCTCGGGAAAGGTCCCCTTCGAGTACGCCGCGATGTTCTCCCTCCCGTTGGAGAACCTGCTCACGCTCGTGAGCCCGTTCGTCTGGGGCGGGGCCGGCGGCGAGGGGTACTGGGGACGCTGGTACCTCTGGGAGACCCAGCTCTTCTTCGGCTGCACCGGGCTCGTCGCGGCGCTCCTGGCGCTGGGCAGGAAGGCGGACCACGACCGGTGGCCGATCCTCGGGGTGGCGCTGCTCATGGTCCTGCTCGCGCTGGGCGACACGACTCCGCTCTTTCGCGTGCTCTACGACCACGTCCCGCCGTTCGGGCACTTCCGCGGGGCCTCGAAGTGGGCGCTCCCGGCGAGCCTGTTCCTGGTCCTGCTCGCCGCGCGCGGGTTCCAGTCCCTGCTCGAGGAACCGGAGCGGCGGCAAGCGCTCCCATGGGTCCTTGCGGCGGCGGCTGTCGCCACGGGCGCGCTCGCCGGCCTCGGCTGGAACGCGAGCGAAACGGCGGCGCCGGCGTGGTGGCGAGCCTTCGTCGCGGCGGTCGCCGGCAGCCGTCAGAGCTACGAACTGGGCCCCGACCTGGCGGCGAGCGGCGAGTTTCTGCGATCGACTCTCGGGGCCGCGTCCCGCGCGCTCGCCGTCGCGGCCGTCACGTTCGCCGCCATGGCGGTCCTCGCGGCAGTGGCGCGGCGGCGGCGCGGATTCGCGCCAGCCCTCCTCGTTCTGGCCGTCGTGGAGGTGTTCTGCTTCGACCGCGCCTACCTGGCGACGTTTCCGATTGAGGGCGCCCGCCGGCCGGACGTGGCCGGCGCGCTGCGCGGCGACAGCGGCGACTACCGCGTCCACGTCGCGGACCACCCGGACAGCGCGATGAGCACGGGCGCCAGGGACATCTGGGGCTACGACCCCTTCGTTCCCCGGCGATACGCCGAGTTCGTGGCGTTCTCCCAGGATGCTCCCCTGGACACGCCCGCCGTGGACATTCCCCTGCAGCGTCTCGATCCGTTGCTGGCGCTGCTGCGGCTGCGCTATGTCGTTTCGCCCGCGGCGGCGGGCGGCCTCGATGTGGCCGGTCCGTTCCCGCACCTGCCCCGCGCTCTGCCGGTCCCCGGGTACGCCGTCGCCGCGCCCTCGCGGGAAGCCATCCTCGCGGCCCTTCGCCAGCCCGGGTTCGACCCTTATCGCACCGTGGTGCTCGAAGAGGCGCCGGTATTCCCCGCGGGATCGCCGCCGCATGCGGGCGATGGCCATGGGACGGCGCGGGCGGTGAGCGCCTCAACCGACGAAGTCGTCGTGGAGGCCGAGTCCAATGGCCCGACGCTGCTGCTGTTGACGGACCCCTTCTCCCCCGGGTGGCGGGCGACGGCCCTTCCCGGATCCTCGCAGGCGGAATACCGCATCCTCAGGGCGGACTATGTGCTTCAGGCCATACCGCTGGGACGTGGCACCCATCGTATCAGGCTGCAGTACGCGCCGCGCGGCCTCGGCTTCTGGGCCGCGGTCTCGCTGTGCACGACCATCGGCGTGGCCGCCGCCGGATTCGTCCTCCGCCGCCGGGGCCGGCGGCGACCGCCCGCCGGCCAGCCCGGCGCGCCGGCTACCTTCCGGTGAGCTGTCTCAGCCAGTTGAGGACGACCGCGATGTCGAGCGAGTAGAGGTAGTTGTACTCGATGTAGCACCCGGCCGAGCAGGACTGGCAGGGAATGACGGCGCTGTGATCAAAGGCGGCCTTGAACCCGTCCGTCAGGACGTTCTTCGCGTCCATCAGGCCGACCATGACGCTGCACGGGTAGAGCCGGCCGTCCGCATCGACGTTGCAGTAGAGCTGGCCCGCGGAGCAGCCCAGCCCGTGGTGCGTGGGCTTCAGGTACGCCTGCCGGAAGTCCGGCCAGTCGTGAAGGTAACGGAAGTAGCGCAGGGAGTTCAGGACGGGGGCGCCTTCTCTCTTGCGCGCCATGAGCAGCTCGATCGCATCGCGGTACTCCTGCGCCGAGGGCATGAGGTCCGGCGCCTCGGCGGATCCGAGCGCCTGGTGGTGCAGCACCTGCCACGTCGTCGAGAAGCCGCGCTCCCGTGCGGTCCGCAGGATGAAGTCAATCGACCCCAGGTTGTTCTTCGTGAGCACCGTGATCGTCCACACCGGCAGGACCGGGCATGCGGCGGCAAACGCGTCCATCACCTTGGCGAAGCTGCCGGGCTCCCGGTTGGCGTCGTGCACGCGCTCCTCGCCGTCGAAGCTAACGACCAGCACGTCGAGCCCCGCCAGGTCGCCGATCTTCTGCGGCACCAGCGCCCCGTTGGTGTCGAGGCTGGTGATGAGTCGCAGCGTCCGGCAATGCCGGATGATGGCGCCGATGTCGTCGCGGATCAGCGGCTCCCCGCCCCAGAGGGCAATGCGGGCGCCGCCGAGCCTGCGGAACTCGGTGATCACGGAGAGCACCTGCTCGGAGCCCGTGTGGGAGCAGCCGCTGGAGCGTGAGCCGGCAATCCGCGAGGCCCTCGTGCGCGTCGGGGCGGTCAGGGAAGAGGGCGACATCCTCGGCGTCACGGTGGAGCGGGCGCGCGAAGCGTACCCGATCTACGCCCTGGGCTACTGCGAGCGCTATGCCAGGGCGGAGGAAGCGCTGCGCCGCCACCGCAACCTCCTGCTCCTGGGAAGGAGCGGCACCTTCCAATACAACAACATGGACCACTCCCTCGAAGACGCGCTCAGGCTCTACGCGAGCCTCAGCCGCCCCGACGCCGCGCGCGGCGCAGGATGACGCGGCAGCGGGTTTGGCCAGGCACCCTCCATTGAGAGAGCGTACATGACCAATGTACTAGCGTGACTTCTGATACGAAACACTGGCGGCAAGCGCGTTCACGCGCGAGTCAGAGCCCAGGGCGGCGTGAATTCGGCTGGCGACAAAGCGATTCCCCGCGGCAGAGAGATGCCCGGCCGCCTGGAAGTACGGCGTATCCCCGGCTGAGATGAACTGGGCCTCGAGTTCCTCGCCCGGCAGTTGCCGGAAGTCCGGAACGAGATCGATGAAGATCGCCCCGGTACGGGCCGCCGTATCGCGCAGCAAGGCGCTCCAATAGAGGTAGGTCGGGGTGTTTGCGAAGCAGTCATCGTGGAGCGGCAAGTACACGACTGCGAAGACTCGATTGCGCTGCTGGTGTGCGTGGGCGAGCTGTTCGACGAGAGCCTGGACAATCGCCGGAAGGTACGACGCCGACAGAACCTCGCTCTCCGCCGCGGGCCGGCGCAAAGAGCGCGCCACCTCGGTGAGCCGCAGCAACCGCACCCCCGAGACCAGGGGGTAGATCCCGGGGTAACGCCAGATGCTCGACCGTCGAGGCACGGGCGTGTTCTTCGTCAGCAGTCGACCGTGCTCGAGCGCGAGTACCGGCTTGCCGAATCCGAGTGTCTCGGTCTGCTGCATGCGCTCGAACATCAAGCCATCGAATACCAGCAGCTGGATGTCATCTTCAAGGATCGCGCCGTCGCGCATGTACCAGAGGTACGCCTGGTCGGCGCCATAGCCGCCCTGCCCCATATTCACCGGCTCTATGAGCGGATCGATCCGCGCCAGCCGGTTGCACCAGGCATCCTCGGTGTCCACCCCGTAGCCGAACGTGAAAGAGTCGCCGGAACAGACGACCCGGATCTTGCCGGGCGGCGGCCCGGGCGCGATTTCCGCCGCGCCACGGAACCCGCGGGCGTTGGTGGCCACGCCGCGACCTGGCCCATACAGATCTGCGGCGCGGACGTTTCGCCTGGCAACCCACCCGAGATCGGGATCGTAGGTGCAATAGCGCCACTCGGCGACGGGAAGGCTTTCGCGCGCCGCCCGGAATGCGTGCAGAAGGCTCGCGGCCCCTTCGAGGAACACGACGACGCTCACCCCGAACGCGACACCTCCGAGCGCCAGCGCAAGGCGCGGCACACGCCGGACCGCGCGCGGCGCGGACGCGCCTTGTTCGCGCACATCACTCGGCATGTTGCGATTCTCCGCGCTGGATGCAGACGTGTCAATCAGCCTCGGAAGGCGGGACCGCCGACCGTTGACTTCCGGGCGCCTCCGGCCAGACAATCGCGGCCGTCCATGAGGGAACACTACGTCATCGCCGACGCTGGCATCGGCGGCCTCGCGGTCGCGCATCGCCGTGCCGCATGCGCCGGGACGCCGCCCCGCTTCTTTGCGGCGTTCCGGATACGCAGGCCGATCGCCAGGATCGGCTACTCGATCTTCCTCTATCGGACCGACCAATGAGGCGCCTTCCCTGGCCCGTCGTCTACGGCGGCGCCGTCGCCCTGTTCTTCACCTCCGTCAAGCTCTTCGACCCCGACCTCTGGTGGCACCTCGCCAGCGGGCGGCTGATCCTCGCGCGCGGGCTGCCGACCATGAACACCTTCTCGCACACCTGGCCCAACTACCCGTGGCGCATCACCGAGTGGGCCTTCGACGCGCTGCTCGCCCTCGCCGACCGCGCCCTGGGACTCACCGGGGTGGAGCTGGTGCCGGCGGTACTGGTGGCGGCGGCGTTCCTGCTGACCTGGGACACCATCCGGCGGCGCTGCGCCGGAGCAACGCCGGCAGCGTTCCACCTGCTGCTGCCGCTGGCGGCCGCGGCCTCGTGGTATCGCTTCACGCCCCGCCCGCACCTCGTCACCTACGTCGGCCTGGCCCTGCTCCTGAACCTGCGCGAGCGCAGGCTCCGGCGGCCGGCCCTCGCACTGTTCGTCGTCGCCTGCGTCTGGGCAAACTGCCACTCGGGCGTCGTGTTCGGCGCCGCGGCGGCCATGCTCGTCGCCCTTGCCACGCTGCTGCAGGGAGAGCGCGACCGCGCGCGCCGGGAGGCGGTCGCGGCCGCCGCGTTCCTGGCGGGCTCGCTGGTCAACCCCAACGGCTGGTACCCCTATCAGGACGCGGTGTTTCACCTGGGCGTCACCAGCGTGCTCCCCTTGAACGAATTCCGCCGGGCGAACCTGCACGATGACCCGTTCTTCTTCCTGCTCGCCGCCATGGCGATCGCGGCGATCCCGGCCCACTGGAAAAGGCGGCGCTTTCTGGACCCGCTTCTGGTGGTCGCGTTCCTCCCGGTGGCGATCTTCGCGATGCGCGTCATCCCGAAGTTCGCCATGGTGGCGCTGCCTGGGCTGATCCAAGCGCTCGAGGAGGCGCGGCTGGGGTTGCAGGCGCGACGGCGCGGCGCGACGGCCGCGGCCGCCCTGTGCCTGCTTGGCGTGGTATCGGCGTCCGCGGTGGCGCTGGAGGCACGGTCGGTCTTCGTCATCAACCGCTTCGGCTGGGGCGTCAACTGGAAGCACCTGCCCGAGGGGGCCGCGCGCTTCGTCGAGGACAACGATCTCGCCGGGAAGATGTACAACGACTTCGCGCAGGGCGGCTACCTGATCTGGCGGCTCTGGCCCCGGCGGCCGGTGTTCCAGGACGGACGCGTACCCTTCTACCCGCCGGCGTTCTTCCGCGAGATCCTCGACGCCTTTGGCGATCCGCGCGGCGGCCCATGGCAGGCGCTCATGGACCACTACCAGGTCGAGTATGCCATCGTGGACCGCATGCCCTTCGGCGACGGCCTCGACGCAGGCTCGCGCTTCGCCGCGATCGGCTGGGTGCCGGTGTACATGGACGGGGTCTCCTACGTCTATCTCCGGCCGTCGTCGCTCAACAGGGACGTCGAGCGGGAGCATGGGCTGATGTACCTGGGCTATCGGGAGTCGCCTGAGGACCTCTTCCTCGCAGGCCAGGTCGCGCCGGAGGAAGTGCGCCGGGAAGTGGCCGGCATCGACCCCGGCCGCCTCATCCTCCTCGAGGACTTCCGCGGCCTGACCATGGCCGCGCTGGGCGCCGGCGACACGGCGCTGGCGGCGCGCTTTCTCAGTGAGGGGATGCGGCAGTACCCGAGCGACCCGTTCCTCGGGTCAGTGGCGCAGCGGCTCGCCGCTCGGCCGGAGCGCCGCCCGCCGCCGGCGCGCTGAGCCCCGTCCCGGACGCCGGCGAGACGTCAGAACCCGACTTCGACCAGGGAGAGCGGCCGGTTGCTGATCGGCGCAACGGCGACGACGGTGCCGGCCCGCACGCCGACAAGTGATCCCGGCTCCAAGGGGACGTTGGCGCCGGGGAGCGACACGAAGCCGGTCCCGGCCGCCACGTAAAAGAGCGCGTTGCGGGTGAGCGTCCAGCGCTGCCCGGCGGCGATGTCGACCCGCGCGAGCCCGACCGCCGCGGCGAAGGGCAGCTTCCGCCGGACGATCCCCCCCGGGCCGACCGCCGCGGCCTGGCCGAGGTGCTCGACGGTCGGGGACGGCCCGCCCACCGCCCGCGGGTCATCCGGCGTCAGATAGAGATTGCCGGTGAACGGCGGCGACGAGATCACCAGTGTGGCGAGGTGCCCGCCGGATGTCGTGTTGAAGAAGGCGTGGCTGCTCCCCGGAGGGCTGATCACGATGTCCCCGGGCGCCACGGTGAACGAGCTGGCACGCGATTTCTTTCCAGAGGCGGCCGGCGGCCCGCTCCTGACCTCGCCGGTCCCCGCGACGATGACGGCCGCTTCGTAACCCTTGCCGTGCAGGTGCAGGGGACAGTGCTGCCCCGGCCCCATGATGTGCATGTGGACGCCGAACGCGGGGGTCCCGAAATACGTCTCGCTGAGATCGGTGTTCTCGGGCGCTTCGGCCACCAGCCGCTTGACGTCCTGCGCCGGACTGGCGAACAGCAGGAGGGCCGATTCTCCCGTCGGGGCGGCGGGCGCGCGCTGCGGTCCCGCGAACAGGACAAGTGGCGCCAGGAAGGCCACAGCCGCAGCCAGCCGAGTCGTGCGCTTCGACATCGGGGACGACTGTAGTCCCGCGCGCTCGACGGTGTCAACGACGAGCGGCGGACGGCGCGGGGCGCGAGGCGCGGGGGGAAACGGCGTGGTAGCATTCATGAATGATGTCACTGACGAAGGGCCGCGCTGCAATCGCAGTCCTCTTCCTGCTCGCCTTCGTCGTCTACGCCAACACCTGGCACAACCAGTTTTCCGGGGACGATGCGGCGGTGATCGCGCACGACGCGAGGATCCGGACGCTCGCCCGCGTCCCGGAGATCTTCACCCACGATTACTGGAGAATCCCGGGGTCGAACCTCTACCGGCCGCTGACGCTACTCACCCTCTCGGCGAACTACTTCGTCTCCGGTGAGTCCCCCTGGAGCTACCGCCTCGTCAACCAGCTCCTGCACTGCTGCAACGTCGTCCTTCTCTTCCGCCTGCTCGGCCTCTTCCCCTTCGCCAACCCCGCCCTGCCCTTCCTGGCGGCAGCCCTCTTCGCCGTCCACCCGGCAGCGACCGAGGCCGTCGACCTGGTCGTCGGCCGCGCGGAGTTGCTTTCGTTCCTCTTCGCGATCGCCGCCCTGCACCTGTACTGGACGCGGGCGGCCGGCAGGTGGCGGCTGCACCTCTCGGCCGCAATGTTCCTGCTCGCCCTGCTCTCGAAGGAGACGGCAATCGTCCTGCCCCTGCTCGTCCTGGCACACAGCTTTTTCTTCGAGGGCGGGAGGTTCAGAGCCACGCTCAGGACGCTGGCCGGACACTGGGGAGCGCTCCTGGCATATCTCGCCGTCAGGTACGCCGTCCTTGGCGCCCTCGGCCCGGCGCCGGGCGCGCAATTCTTCGACGGAATCCCGCGGACCGCGGTCGCCTTCACGATGGCGAAAGGGATCGCCTATTACTGGCGCATCGTCTTCTGGCCGAAGGATCTCGAGGTCTACTACGACTTCAACACGATCTCGCTGGCAACGTCGTTCGCCGAGCCCGCGGTCGCGCTGTCGGCCCTGTTTCTCGCGGGACTGGTCGCCGGGGCGTGGTTCCTGCGGACGCGGAACACGACGCTGGCCTTCTTCATCCTCTGGCCGTTCATCTGCTTGCTCCCTGTCACGAACGTCGTCATCCCGACCGGCGTCCTCGTCGCTCTCAGGGTGATGTACCTGCCCCTCGGAGGCTTCAGCGTCGTCCTCGCGTCGCTGCTGCTGGGCGCCCGGTCGGCGCTCACGAGGATCGCACCTGCCGTGCGGACGCCCCTGGTAGCGGCAGCCTCGAAGGCCGTCTTCCTCGGTGTCCTCGCCCTCCTGGGAATCCTCACGCTTCGACGCAACGCCGATTGGCTGGACACGGAGACGCTCTTTCGGCGGGAGCTCGAGATCTCGGCGAACGATCCGCACGCCATGGCCGTCTACGCGGGCGCCCTCCCGCCGCAGGAGGCAAGACCCCTGGCACTCCGGGTCGTGCGCGAAGCCCCCACGGACCCTTTCAACCACCTGCTGCTCGGGACCATCTACGAGCGCACGGGGGACACCGCCGCGGCCGAGGCCGAATACCGCCGCGCCCTGGAGCTGCAGCCGCTCGCGGATGCCCACGCCGCCCTCGGCGCCCTCTTCACCGGCTCGGACAGGCTCGACGAGGCCGAGGCGGAGTTGCGGGCCGCCCTCGCGCTCAACCCCTCGCTGCTCGGGGCGTACGAGAACCTGGGGACGGTCCTGCTCGCGAAGGGCGAGCGGGAGGCGGCCCGCGGCATGGCGCGCAAGGCCCTGGAGGTGGATCCACGATCGGCCGGCGCCTACAACCTCCTCGGCAACGTCTACCTCGAGGCGGCGGACTACGCACGCGCGGCGGATGCGTACCAGAGGGCCGCGGCGTTGATGCCGCAGATGTACCCTGCGCTGTTCAACCTCGCCGTCGCGCTCGAGAAGCTGGACCGCGGCAGGGCGATCGACGCCTGGCGCCGCTACATTGCCGTCGCAGAGGCCGCCGGCGTGGAGGCGGACTGGGTGCGAAGGGCGCGGGAGCGGCTGACCTCCCTCCAGGCCGAAGGCAATTGACCGCAGTCCTCTTCCTATAGAATGGCCGTCATGAGCGGCGCCGACGGACGTCTCGGGCCGGCCCTCCCCCGCCCGACGCGCTCGGGAGGGGATCGCCGGTGGCTCGCGGCGGCGATGGCGCTGCTGGTCGCCACGGCGACCGTGGCGGCCTTCTTCCCGGTCGGCGGCGCCGGCTTCCTCGGCTACGACGACCCCCACTACGTCACCGGGAACGAGGTCGTCCAGAAGGGCCTTCACGCGGCCGGGGTCCGTTGGGCCCTGACGTCATTCCTCGCCGCCAACTGGCACCCGCTGACCTGGATCTCGCACATGCTGGACGTCTCGCTCTTCGGCATGAGCCCCGGGGCGCACCACCTCGTAAACCTCGGCATCCACGTCGGGACGTCCGTTCTGCTCTTCGTCCTGCTCCGCGGCATGACGGGCGCCCCGTGGCCGAGCTTCCTGGCGGCCGCCCTCTTCGCGGTCCACCCCCAGCGCGTGGAGTCCGTCGCCTGGGTCAGCGAACGCAAGGACGTGCTCTCCGTGCTCCTGGGCATGGTCACGCTGGCGGCCTATCTGCGCTACGTGAGGCGCCCCGGCACCGGGCGTTTCCTGGCGGTCGCCGGCTTCCTTTCGCTCGGCCTGATGGCCAAGCCGATGCTGGTGACGCTGCCCTTCGTCCTGCTGCTGCTCGACTGGTGGCCGCTCGGCCGGTTTCGCGCGGCACCGTGCCAGGGCCGGCACGCCGGCGGGGCCGCCGTCCGCCTGGTCGTGGAGAAGACCCCGCTCATGCTGCTCGCCGCCGCCTCGAGCGCCGTGACCTACCTGGCGCAGCACCACGGCGGGGCCATCATCTCGGCCGGCCTTTTCCCGCCCGCGGCACGCATGGAGAACGTGCTGATCTCCTACCTGCGGTACGTATACACGTTCTTCCACCCGCTCGACCTCATCCCGTTCTACGTGCATCCGCGCACCACGCTTCCTCTGCTGACGCTGGCGGCCAGCCTGGCGTTCCTCGTGCTCGTCACGGCCCTGGCCGTCGCCCGGCGCGGCCGTCACCCCTGGCTGCTGACCGGCTGGCTGTGGTACCTGGGCGTGCTCGTCCCGGTCCTCGGCCTGGTCCAGGTCGGCCTCCAGGGCATGGCGGACCGCTACAGCTACCTGCCGAGCGTGGGCCTCTGCCTCGCGGTCGTCTGGGAGATCGCGGCGCTGGCCGGTCCGGTCCGTCGCGCAAAGGCCGCCGCCGTCGCAGCGGGCGTCGTTGCCGTGGCAGCGCTGCTCGCCTGCACGCGGTTGCAGTCCGCCTATTGGAGGGACACGATCACCCTCTTCACGCGCGTCGTGACCGTCGACCCGAGGAACTTCACGGGCTTCAACATGCTGGGGGCGGAGTACCTCCTGCGCGGAGAGCCCGCGAAGGCGGTGCCCCTCCTCCGCAGGTCGGTGGAGATCTGGCCCGCCTACCAGGACGGGCGCTACAACCTGGGGCTCGCGCTCGCGCGGCTCGGCCAGACCGAGGAGGCCATCGCGCAGTTCGAGGCGAACCTGCGGGTAAACCCGCGGGACGTCGAGACCCTCTTGAACCTGGGGCGGGGGCTCGCGAAGCTCCGCCGTTTCCCCGAGGCGCTGCGGCGTTTCGACGCCGCGCTCGCGCTGGCGCCCGACGAGCCGTCGGTGCTCTTCGAGCGCGGCCTCGTCCACGTGGAGCTCGGGCAGATTTCCGCGGCGGCGGACGACTTCGGCCGCGTCCTCGAGCTGGACCCGGCGTGCGTCGAGGCGCGCGAGAACCTCGATCTCGCGCGGCGGATCACGCGCGGGGACGGCACGGCGCCGCCCGGAGGATCAGGAGAACTGCCAGCGGCAGCAGCGGCAGGAAGACCCGGTCGAAGGTGACCTGGATCTGCAGCGCCGGGTCCCGCCAGGGGGTGAACAGGTAGACCGCGGCGATCGCCGCGCCGTAGAGCGCGCACGTCGCGACCAGCAGCAACCCCTGGGGATCGGAACGCGCCCCGCGCCGCCAGACCAGGAAGCAGACGATCGGCAACGTCACCCAGATGAGGTGCCAGGTGCCGACGTCGAGGGCGTGGGCCGCCAGTTCCCGCGCCAGCAGCGGCAGGCGCCCGAGCGCCTCCGGCAGGTTCTCCGGCCGCAGCCGCGCCAGGTAGTTCTCGTCGGACACCGGTGGGATGAACCGCACGTGCCACCACCAGACGGACATCAAGGCACACCAGACCGCCGGGAGGCCGAGCAGCGCTGCGAGGTCCCGGCGGCCGCCCCAGCCGCGCGCGAGGAGCACGAGGCCGAGGCCGGCGACCAGCGACGCGGCCAGCACCAGCCCCTCGTTCTTCACCGAGGCGCATCCGAAGAGGTAGACGCCCGCGAGGCAGAGGTCCGCGGCGTGGCCGCGCTCGAGCCAGCGCCAGAGCGCCTGCACGCCCAGCAGCAGGAAGAGGCTCAGCCACAGCTCCACGCCCGCCGCGAAGAGACTGCGCTGCCAGCCCGCCGTGAGGACCAGGAGCAATGCGGCGAGCAGCGCCGCTTGCCGCGATCCCCACGAGCGGGCCATCCGGTACAGTTGCAGCACGCCGAGCAGGGCAGCGAGCGCGGCGACGGCCTGGAAGTGCGCCTCGCGGAAGCGCCCGGCGACCTGCGCGGGAAGCGACGCCAGCCACGGCACCAGCAGCGGATATCGCGGGTGGATGTGCAGCCGGTAGGGGTCGCGGAACGTGTCGGAGACCAGCGTGCGCTCCGCGGCGAGGATCTTGGCCTTGAGCGCCCAGAGGATGCGGGCGTCCCAGTCCAGCAGAGGCGTGGCGAAGAGGAGGGCCAGCAGTGTCGCAAGCACGAACGCCACGGCCAGGGCCGTCCCTTTCTCGCCGAGCGTCCAGGGAGCGGCAGGCGCCGCCCCCTCCGTCCCTTCCGCGCGCCGGCGGCGCAGGAGGCAGGCGCACGCCGCAAGCGTCGGGACCACCGCCAGCCAGGATGCGCCAGCCGGGCGCACCCAGACGCCCCAGAGAAAGACCAGATACGATACGGCCACCCCGAGGCCGATGCTCTCGGCGGCCGCCGGCGGCCACCTTGCGGGCTTGCGGTCCACGTCGGGGCCCCAGCAGCGCAGGAGGAGGAGGCCGGCGCTCCAGAGGGCGACAAGCGGGACGAGCGCGGTCACGGCTGGCGCCGCTCCTGAAACTCCGGGACGAGGGTCCCGTCGACGTCCCGCAGCCACAGGACCCAGTCCACGGCAAAGCTCCCCGGATCGCGCCGCGGGTAGGACGACGGGGGCAGTCGCATGAGGACGTGGTTGTACTCCGGCTCGACATCGACCTGCCAGATCCGCCGCGGATAGAGGTAGTACGGCAGCAGCGCCGGGTCCCATTCCGAGAACAGCAGCAGCGATGCCGTCGGCGGGATGTGGGCGTCCGCGTACGCGAACACCTCGCGGTAGGGGCCGTAGTGCAGGTACTCCTTCGCGTCGGCCGGCCCGTGCCGCCACAGGCTTACCTCGTCGAACCGCCGGCTGCATTCGACGGCGGCGCCGGCGACGGCCGCGAGGAGGAGCACGGCTGCCACCGCGCGGGCGGGCCGCGCAAGCCCCCCGGGGTTGTGGGGGCCCCTCATCGCCGCCCTCCCGCCGCGCGGAAGTGCGCCTCGGCGTCCTCCCGCCGTCCCAGTTGCTCGAGCACCACGCCGAGATTGTAGTGCGCCTGCGCCGCCAGGGGAGACGACAGCACCGACGGCGCCGAGAGATTGTCGACCGCCCCCTGGAGATCGCCGGCCTGGGCGAGGACGACGCCGAGCTGGTACCGGGCCTCGGCAAAGCCCGGGTCCTGCGCGATGGCCTCGCGCAGGTGCGCCGCAGCCTCGGGAAAGGCGCCGTGCTTCGCCTGGATCAGCCCGGCCATGAAGTGCGCGAGGGGATAGCGCGGTTCGATCCTCAGCGCCTCTTCCAGGAAGGCCACGGCGCCCCCCCCGCGCCCGAGGTCCTCGAGAAAGAGCCCCGTGGCGTACGCCTGCCGGGCGCCGTCGCGGGCCAGGCGCACGGATTCGCGCAGGTGGGACAGCGCCTCGTCGAACCTGCCCTCCTCGGCCAGGATCTGCCCGATCCGGAAGTGCGAGAGCGGGTCCCTCGCGTTCACGGCGAGGGCGTGACGATAGAGGGTGACGCCGTCGCGCCAGTAGCGCACCTGCGCCTCGGTCATCCCCGCCAGCGCTCCCAGCCCTGCGGCCGCGAGCAGGAGCGCCGCGGCGACGTGACGGCGCAGGTGCGGCCCCGGGACGCTCCATGTCGCGGCGACGAGCACCCCGATGAGGGGCAGGTACGTGTACCGGTCGGCCCTCGCCTGGCCGCCGACCTGGACGAACCCGAGCACCGGCACCAGCATCCCGAGGAACCAGAGCCAGCCGATGAGCAGCCACGGCCGCCGTTGCCGCTCGCGGAAGGCGAGCCCGCACGCCGCCGCCAGGAGCACGGCCGCCCCGACGACGCGCTGCCACGGTATGCCGTCCTGGGGGTAGGGGTAGAACGCCGCCAGCCCTGCCGGCCACAACGCCTTGCCGAGGTATGCGACATAGGACGTCAGGGCGTTTCCCAGCCGGTCCGCCGCGTCCGCGGCCCCCAGCGAGGCCACCGCCCCGCCGCGCGCTTGAGCCGCCAGCGTCAGCAACGCGTCGAGGACGCTCAGCGCGAGCAGGGGCAGCTTCTCGCGCACGAGCGGCCGGAGGCTCGCGAGGTATTCCGCGGTGCGGCCGCGAGTGGACGCCCTCCCGAGCGGCCAGTGGTCGAGGAGCAGCAGCAGCGCCGGCACCGTCACCAGCATCGGCTTGCTCATGAGCCCGAGGGCGAAACTCGCGGTGACCCAGTGGAAGGACCGCTCTCCCGGGCGCCGGACGTGCCAGAGATAGGCCGCGACGGTCAGGAGGAAGAACGCGCCGGACAGCAGGTCCTTGCGCTCGGCGACCCACGCCACGGATTCGACGCGCAGCGGATGGAGCGCGAAGACGGCTGCCACGAGGGCGCCGCGCCAGACGGCGCCCGTGAGCCTCGCCAGCAGCGCAAGCAGGAGGACGGCGTCCAGGACATGGAAGGCGGCGTTGACGAGGTGATGGCGTCCCGGTGCCGGGCCGAAGAGCTGCACGTCCAGCATGTGGGACACCCACGTCACCGGGTGCCAGTTGGCGTTGTCGAGGGAGGTCAGCGCCCACCACAGCCCCTTCGCGGTCACCCCCTGGAGGACAACGGGGTTCTTCGAGACGTAGGCGCGGTCGTCGCCCGGGATGAACGGGAGGTTGTGCACCTGCGCGTAGGCGGCGACCGTCATGGCCGCCAGGATCAGCGCGAGGACGAGCGTGCGCCGGCGGTCCGTGCTCCCGGGTCCGGTGCCCGCCCTAGGCACGGCGCCCCTTGAGGGAGCGGGACGCGAAGAGCGCCAGGGTCGACGCCCCGAAGAGCGTGCACCCGATCCAGAAGAGCGGGGCCGCCGGGTCGCGCGAGACCTGGACGCCCACGTACTCGCTGCCGAACTCGTCGCGTCCCCAGCCGGTGAGGAAGACGCTCGTCCCGCGGTGGGCCAGTCGCCCGTTCATGCGCAGCCACCCCTGCTTGACCTCCCGACCTCCTTCGAGGACCGCAACGCGGACGCCGACGGACTTCAGCTCCCGGCGGTACGCCACGACCGAGCCCCGGTATGCCCCGAGCGACACCGGCGGCGCGCCCTCGCGAAGCACCAGCTCGGCAGCATCGCGACGGCCGTCGTGTTCGACGGTGAGGCGCACCGTGCCGCTCCCCGCGTCGAGGCCCTGCACCGACACGGTCAGGGAGCCGTCCGGGAGCCGGGCCGGCCGCCCCTCGGCCAGCTCGAGGAGCGCGACCTTGCTTCCGGCCGCGTCCCGGATGCCCATTCTGAGCTGGAGGGGGTAGAACTCCTCGGTGCGCTCGCGGGCCAGCAGCGTGAAGCCCAGCGGCACGTCCGCCTTCGTCCGCGGGTCATAGGCGCTCGAGGTCTCCACGCCAACGAACAGGTACTGCGTGCCGACGAACCCCCACAGCGCCTTGCCCACGCCGCCGGCCATCACGCAGATCAGGGAAAGGTGAAGGACGAGGTCCGAGCAGGTCAGGACCCACCCCAGGCGGGCCGCGTGCGCGCTCCGGGCGCGGAAACGCCGCCAGGTGCAGAGGGCGACGTTCACCGCAAGCAGGGCCACGACGGCCACGAAGGGCGGGCTGCGGTACCCGTCCAGGAGCCCCACCGCCCGCGCGAACGCCGGGAACCCGGCGCCGAAGGTCTCGCGATAGAACTGCTCAGCCCGGTCCGCGGGCACGAGCGTGCCGGGGACGCTGAACAGCGCGCACAGCAGCATCAGCGCCAGCGCCAGCTTTATCGAGTGGGCCTGCTCCCACGCCCGCCGCAGCATACCCGATTCTCGGGGCAGGTCGCGGGGTTGTCAACGCCGCCGGCGCTCGTCTCCGGGGCACGGGCCGGCCCGCCCGGCATTCGCTATACTTGCGCCCATGCCGCCCGCCGCTGCCCGCCCCTCCGACCGACGTGCCCGGGTCCTCGGCGTCGCGGGGATCGCCATCCTCGCGCTGGCCGCGTTCTGGCCGATCGGGCGCCACGAGTTCCTCGACTGGGACGACGGCATCTACGTCCGCGACAACGACATGGTGCGTGGCGGCCTGACGCTGGCGGGACTGCGCTGGGCCTTCACCGCGCTCGAGGGCGGGAGCTGGCACCCGCTGACCTGGCTGTCCCACATGCTGGACGTGCAACTCTTCGGGCTCGACGCGGGCGCGCATCACCTCACGAGCCTCGTGGCGCACCTGGCGGCATCGCTCGCGCTCGTCATCGTCCTCGGGCGGCTCACCGGGAGGGTCTGGCCCGGCGTCCTGGTCGGCGCGCTCTTCGCCGTGCATCCCCTGCACGTCGAGTCCGTGGCGTGGCTCTCGGAGCGCAAGGACGTGCTGTCGGCGCTCTTCTGGATGCTCACGATCGCCGCGTATGAGCGTTTCGTTCGCCGTCCCGCCAGGGCGCGCTACCTCGTCCTGATCTTCGTCTTCTGCCTCGCGCTGATGACAAAGCCGATGGTGGTGACCCTCCCCCTCGTGCTGTTGATCCTGGACTACTGGCCCCTCGGAAGGCTCCATGACCGCGGCGCGGCGCCGCTCCTGCGGGAGAAGCTGCCCCTGTTCGCGCTGGCGGCTGCCGGCGCCGTCGCGACCGTCGCGGCGCAGGCCGTCGCGGGAAAGACGGTGGCCACGCTGACGGTGCTCCCGCTGCCGCTGCGCCTGGCGAACGCGGCGACGAGCGCCGCGGCCTACCTGAGGGACATGGTCATCCCCCGGAACCTCGCGTTCTACTATCCGTATCCCATCGACGGCGTCCCGCCCGCCGCGATCGGCGGGGCGGTCGCGCTCCTCGCGGGGTGCTCGCTGCTGGCGCTGTGCCAGCGTCGCGCGCGGCCGTTCCTCCTGGCGGGATGGCTCTGGTACCTCGTGACGCTGCTGCCGGTGATCGGCATCGTCCAGGTCGGGATGCAGGCCCGCGCCGACCGGTACACCTATCTTCCGCTCGTGGGCATCTTCGTGCTCCTCGCGTGGGGCGGCGCGGACCTTGCGTCGCGATCCGCCGGCAGGCGCGTCGCATTCGCCGCCGCCGGCGTCCTGGTCGCGCTCCTCTGCGCCGCGCTCGCACGGGGGCAGGTCGGTTCGTGGCGGGACACGGAGACCCTGACGCGCCGGGCGATCGCCGTGACGGCCGGGAACTGGGTGGCCCACGTGAACCTCGGCCAATACCTCATGCGCCAGGGGCGCGACGAGGAAGGGCTGCAGCAGTACCGCGAGGCGGCCGCGCTCGTCCCGGCGCGCGCCGAGCGCCACTTCCAGCGCGGTCTGCGGCTCGCGGGCGAGGGCCGGGACCGGGAGGCGGCGGCCGAGTACGCCCGCGCAGCCGAGCTCTTCCCTCCCTTCGTCATGGCGAACTTCTCCCTCGGCCTGCTGGAGGCGAGACAGGGCGACGTGGCATCGGCCTCCCTGCACCTGCGGGCGGCCATCGCCTACCGGCCCGACTTCGTCGAAGCGCACTTCGAGCGGGGGGTGCTCATCGCGCAGGCCGGCGAGTGGGAGGAGGCCGCGGCGCACTTCTCGGAGGTTCTCCGCTACCGCCCCGACTTCCCCGGGGCCCGCCACAACCTCCAGGTCGTCCTCGAGGGGCTCGGCTATGGGCCGGATTACGTCGACCAGTTCCTGCAAAACCGCGGGGGGCACCCGGACGTGCAGCGCTGGAGCGCGCCCTGATGCACCTGCCGCGCACGACGGACCGACGGCGACTCCTCGTCGCCTGCCTCCTGGTCTTCTCCGCGGCGACAATCCTCTACCTCCCGGCGACGCGTTACCCGTACAACCTGCTCGACGACCGCGCCCTCGTCACGCAGAACCCTCTCGCCCGCAGCGTCGGCGGGCAGACGCCGGGCGGCCTCTTCTCCGTCCACGAGGGCTACTGGATCCCCGTCACCTGGCTCTCCTTCAGCATCGAGCAGTTGGTGGCCGGCGGGAGCCCCGGACTCTCCCACGGCACGAACGGGCTCCTGCACGCCGGCAACGCCGTCCTGCTGCTGCTGCTCCTGGCGCGGCTGACCGGCAGGATCGCGCCTGCGTCCCTCGTGGCCGCGGCCTTCGCCGTGCACCCCGCCGGCGTCGAGGCGGTGGCATGGATCTCCTCGCGCAAGGACGTCCTCTCGACCTTCCTCGCGCTCTTGTCGCTCCACGCGTATGTCGCCTGGACCCGCCGGCCCCGCGCCGGCTTCGCCGCCGGCGCGCTCGCTCTCTTCGTGGCGAGCGTCCTGGCCAAGCCGATGCTGGTCCTGCTGCCCGTACTCCTGCTGCTGCTGGATTTCTGGCCGCTGGGGCGCTGGCGGTCGGAGCGGCCGGCCGCGCTGGCCGCCGCGAAGTTCCCTTTCGCCGCCGTCGGCGCCGCGGTCGCCGCGGTGTATCTCCTGACCCAGAAGAGCCATGTCACGGGCCTGGCGATCGTCGGCCTCGGTTCCCGGCTCGCCCACGGCCTGGTCGCGCCACTCTTCTACCTGGGCATGCTGCTGCGGCCCGCCGACCTCGCCTTCATCTACCCGATCCGCGAGCACCCCTACCCGCTCTGGCTGGTGCTCCTCACGCCCTGCCTCGTTGCCGCGGCCACGTGGTGGGCCGTGCGCGAGCGGCACCGCTTCCCCTGGGTACTCGCGGGCTGGTTCTGGTACCTCGCGACGCTCGCGCCCGTCTCGGGGTTCGTGCAGGCGGGTGTCACGATCGTGATGGACCGCCTCGTCTACGTGCCGGGGATCGGCATCCTGCTGCTCGCGGCGGGGGCGCTCGGCGCGGCGCTCGGCGGCGCGACGGACAGGCGACGGCTCGCCATCGCCGCCGCCTGCGTGGCCGGCATCGCCATGCTCGCTGCAATGCAGAGCCGGCAACTCTCGTACTGGCGGGACGACGAGACGCTCCTCTCCCGAACCGTCGAGGTCGCGCCGGACAGCGGCATCGCCCAGTGGAACCTCGCGATCACCCTCCTCCAGAAGGGAAACCGGGACGGGGCGCTGGAGCACGCCCGAGCGGCGCGCCTGGCCGCCCGCGGGGACGGCGAGATCATCTACAACGCGGGCCTGGTGCTCGACAACCTCGGCCGGTTCGAGGAGGCCGCGGAGGCGTTTCGGGAAGCCATCGCCCTCGGCGACCCGAGCGCGCGGGTGCGGGCGGCCCTGGGCGTAGCCCTCGGCAGCACGGGGCGGATCGAAGAGGGGCTGCCGTTCCTGGAGGAGGCCCGAAGGCTCGACCCGCGCTCGAGCGAGGTCGCCTTCAACCTCGGCGTGGCGCTGCTGCGGCTGGGCCGGCCGGCGGAGGCGCTCGCGCCCCTTTCCGCGGCGGCAGCCCTCTCTCCCGGCGATCACCGCGCTCTCTTCAACCTCGGGATCGCCCTCCAGGGCGCCGGCCGACCCGCGGAGGCGGCGGACCGCTTCGCGGAGGTCCTCCGCATCGCACCCGGCCTCGACGCCGCGCGCCGGCACCTCGCCGAGGTCCGGGAAGTGCTCGGGCGGAACGCAGCCGCGGGGGACGCACGGTGACGACCCGCGCCGACCTGCGCTTCCTCGGCTCGATCCTCGCGTCGAATTTCCGCCGGCTGGCCCATCCCTTCAAGATCTCGTTCGCGGTCACCTACCGCTGCAACATGCGCTGCGCGATGTGCAACATCTGGCGCAAGACGCCGGCCGGCCGCGAGCTGGACGCCGCCGAGATCGACCGGTTCTTCCGGCACGCGACGGGCGCCTACTGGGTGGGCATCACCGGGGGCGAGCCCTTCCTGCGCGAGGACCTGCCGGAGATCATCGACAGCGTCTGCCGCCACTCGCGCCGCCTGCGTTCCATCCACTTCGCGACGAACGGGTCGTTCGGAGAGCGCGCCGTCGCGGCGGTCGGACGCATCCACGGGCACCTGCCGCGCCTGCCGGTCGTCGTCACCGTCAGCATCGACGGGCCGCGCGAGCTGCACGACCGGATCCGCGGCAGGAGCGGCGCCTGGGACGCGGCGGTCGCCACGTTCACGCGGCTGAAGGCGACGCCGGGCGTCAAGGCGCAGGTCGGCTTCACGCTCTCGCACGCCAACGTCGGCCGGTTCGAGGACGCCCTGGGCGCGCTGCGCGCCGCCTTCCCCGCCCTGCGCTTCGACGACGTCAACGTCAACATCTTCCAGCGCTCCTCCTTCTACTACGAGAACCTGGAGGTCCCGCGGCCCGACCCGGGGCTGCTGGCCGCGCAGATCGAGTGCATCCTGGCCCTCGACGGCGGGGAGGCCTCGATCCACAACTTCCTGCGGCGGCGCTACCTGCGCCTCCACGACAGCTTCGCCCGGACCCGCCGGTGCCCGCTCACGTGCCAGGCGCTCTCCTCGACGTGCTACGTCGACCCGTCCGGGGACCTCTACCCCTGCGCCGTCTACCGGAGGCGTCTCCTGAACGTCCGGGAACTCGATGCGCCGCTGGAGCAGGCCTGGTCGTCCGAGCAGGCGCACCGCATCGCCTTCGAGTGCTCCCACGACCAGTGCCCCGGGTGCTGGAATCCCTGCGACGCCTTCAGCGCCATCGGCGGCTCGCTCGTGCGCGCGGCGCTCGGCAGACCCCGGCGATGAGAACGCCGCATGTGGACCGCATTCGCAGGAGTCTCGGGCTGCTCGGCGCCGTCGCGGCCTCGAACTTCCGGCGCCTGCGCCACCCGACGACGCTCTCGTTCGCGGTCACCTGGCGCTGCAACCTGCGCTGCCGGACGTGCAACATCTGGCGTCGCGCGCCGACGGACGGGGAGCTGACGCCGGCGCAGGCCGACGACTTCTTCCGCCGCACGGACGGCTTCCGCTGGGTGGGCCTCACGGGCGGGGAGCCGCTCCTGCGCCCCGACCTCGCGGCGATCGTCGACGCCGCCGCCCGCTGCCGCACCCTGGACACCATCCAGATCAACACCAACGGGCAGCTCCGCGAGGCGGCGCTCGCGCTGCTCGAACACGTCCGCCGGCGCCATCCCCGCCTGCGCGTGGTCCTCACGGTGAGCGTCGACGGACCGCCCGATGTCCACAACCGCATCCGCGGCAAGGCGGGTGCCTGGGAGCGCGCCGCCGCAACGTTCGTCGCCGCCAAATCGGTCCGCGGCGTCAAGGCGCAGGTCGGCTACACGATCTGCGCCGACAACCTTGGCCGATTCGCGGCCGCGTACGAGGCGCTGCGCTCGGCGTGGCCGGCCCTGCGCTTCGACGACGTCAACGTGAACGTCTTCCAGACCTCGGGCCACTACTACGGCAACGAGGGGATGGCCCCGCCGGATGACACCGCCCTGTTCCGCGAGATCGACGCCATTCTCGCGCTGGACCGCGACCGCCCCAGCGTGAACAACGCCCTGCGCCGGCGCTACCTGCGTCTCTACCAGCGCTACCTCGCCGAGCGCCGCAGCCCGCTGCGCTGCCAGGCGCTCTCGGTGACCTGCTTCCTCGACCCGGCGGGCGACCTCTACCCGTGCGTCGTCTTCCCGAGGGTCCTGGCGAACGTGCGTTCGCTGGAGGGGGGCCTGCGCGACCTGTGGGGTACGGCGGCGGCCCGGGCATTGCACCGGCAGTGCTCGAGCGGCGGATGCCCGGCCTGCTGGAGCCCCTGCAACGCGTTCAGCGCCATCGGCGGCTCGCTCCTGCGGGCGGCGTTGACCTGAAAGCGCCGCGAGGGACCGCGGCACCAGGCGCGTCAGGGCGCCAGCAGCCGCAACACCTGGGGATAGAGTTCCCGCGCCAGGTAGCGATGGCCGGCGACGTTCGGGTGGTTCTCGTCGAGAAAGAGGGAACCCCAGAACCGCGCGACCTCCTCGGGGCGCTCCCGCGCCGCCTCCATGACCGCCGTGATCTCGACGATGCCGGAGCCGCCGCCGGCCACACCGAGCGCCTTGCTCAAGTCGCTGCGCAAGTCGGGGAGCGGATCCACGAACGTGATCCCGTGCTTCCGGCAGAAACCTCCGAGGATCTCCTGCGGCGAATCCACCCGGGCGACGTAGACCAGCTGGAAATCCCGCGGCGACGCGAGCACGACGAGCGGCACGTGCTGCGCGCCGGCCAGGGCCGCCAGCTTCTCCAGCCACGTCAGGTAGTCGCGCCACCCCCGCTCGACCTCCGGGAGGTCCGCCCTGAAGACGAGGTTCTCCTCGGTGAGGGTCTCGCGCCGCCTCGCCTCCCGCTGCAGCCGCTCGCCCGAGGGCTCCAGGAACTCGATACTCGCGATCACATCCCGCAGGAACAGGTACAGCGCGCTGTGCCCCGACAGGAAGTAGTGGTAGTACGGGCCGTCGATGACATCCGGCATCGTCGGCATCTCGCCCGCCCCCCCGAACCTCCTCAAATACGCGTACGGCTCGAGAACGTCGTTGAGGTTGAACTGGAGGATCGCGAGGTCCGGCTTGAACGCGAGGGCACGCTTGAAGTCCTGGTACTCCTGGAAGATCGAGTAGCCGGGGACCCCCAGGTCGAGCACTTCGTGCTTCCCCGGGGCGCCCCCGCCGTTCAACAGATGCTCCAGCACGCGCGGATAGGGCGCGTCGTCCGGCACCCCGTGGCCGAAGGACACCGAGTCGCCGAGGACGACGATCCGGGTCGTGCCGGCCGGCTTCTCCTGGGAGACCTCCGGACCCCGGAAGCCGGACGAATTGATGGTGACGTCGTCAATCCCGGCGAAGTACTTCCGGACGCCGCGCCGCAGCCGGTAGATCTTGTCCCGGTCGTACTCGAAGAGACTTTCGTCGCGAAGCCGCTCCGGTGAGTACTTCAACCTGCACAGCGCCTCCGCCGTCCCGAGCAGGACGACGAGCGAGCAGACCGACAGGAGGATGTTCTTGCTGAGATCGCCCGACATCGAAATGCCGCCCTTCCGCCCCGGCGCGTCCGCCTCAGGCGCGGAGTTCCTCCCGGAGCACCTCCCGGCTGTCGTAGACCAGGAGCGCGAAACGCACGACGTTCGCTGCCGTCACCGCGAGCGCCGCCCACCACAACACCGGCCGCAGCCACACGCCCGCCCCGGGACCGCCGGCGGCCGGCTCCCGCCAGAGCAGGACCCCGCCGAGGAGGAAGACGGCGAACTTGCCGGCGAGGTAGGCCGCGCGCGACGTCCGCGATGCCACGAGGAGCCGCCCGAGGCGCGAGGTGTTGATGCCGAAGGTGCCGACCCCGCGCCGGTAGAGCAGACTGCGCACGAAGTCCGAGGCGAACGAGCGAGCGATGAAGACCAGGGGCACCGCGAGCGGGACCAGCCGCTTCCAGGCGAAGAAGACGAAGAGCAGGTTCTCCGTGATGCGGTCGCCGAGGGTGTCGAGAAGCCCGCCGGTCAGCGTGGAGGTGCGCAGGCGCCGCGCCACCCACCCATCGACCCCGTCGAGCAGGAAGACCGCCACGAGAAGGGCCACCCCGAGTCCCCGCAGGGTCTCGCTCTCGGCGCTCAGCGCGGCCAGCGTGGGGAAAACCAGGACCGTCCGGAGCAGGACCAGGAGGTTGGCGGCATTCTTGACCATGTCGGGCGAGGATAAAGGAAACGACGTTCGACCATCAAGGCCAATCGCCGCCTGAAGAACTCGACTTCTCGGCGGTCACCGCGCCCCCGGAAGGCTGGTCCTCGGATGCGGCCCGCTCGAAAGCCTCCAGGTGCCGTCGCGCCCTCGCCGCCAGGGGAGACTTTCACGTTCCCCGTTCATCGCCTCGCCCTTCCGTCCGCCGCCTCGAGCCGCTCGGCGACGTCCCGGTACGCGTCGATGTGCCGGAAATACTCCGGAACCGACTCCAGCCACCGCGCGGCCTCCGGGAGCATTCCCAGGTCGATGTATCCCCTGGCGAGCCCCAGCATCGCCAGGGGACTCACGCCGGGGATCCGTTCCATCACCTCTTCGAAGCGGCGGATGCCCTCCACGGGCCTCCCGGCTTCGAGGAGCAGGAAACCCAGCGCGAGACGGGCGTCGGTGAAGCCCGGGCGGACCTCCAGCGCGCGCCGCAACGCACGCTCCGCGCGCCCGCGCTCGCCCGCGTCGGCGTAGGCCCCGGCCAGGAACAGCCAACTCCTGACGTTGCCCGGCTCCCTTCCCGTCTCGGCGGTCCACAGTGTGATGCCATCGGCGAAATCCCGGTTGCGGATCGCGGTCCGCGCGGTCAGGAGCACAAGCGCAGCAGCGACGACCGCTGCGGTGGCCGCCAACGCCCGTGCCCGGCCGAGCCAGCGAGTCGCCGCGAGCAGGACGGCTGCAAGGAGCAGGCAGAAACCCACGGAAGGTAGGTAGGCGAAGCGCTCGGCCATGAGGAACGGGGTCACCACCAGCAGGTTCGCGGTCGTCGCGAAGGCCGCGCAATGGAGCACCGCGCCGAGGGCCCAGGCCTGCCGCCGCCGCCACCCCGCCACGATGGCGACGACCGCCGCGATCGCCCCGGCGGCCACGGCCAGCCCCTGCACCGAACCGGCGCGGGAGACCGGGCCGATCATCGTGTCCACGAACGCAGCGTCCAGGCGCAATGGCGCGGCCAGCCGCACCGCGTAGAGGAATTGGACCTTCAGCGCCGTCAACACCCGTGCGGGCAGGTCCAGGAGGACCAACGGGTTGTCGACCGGGTCCGGGAGGTTCCGGGGCAGCGACCCCGAGAGGAGCGCCCATTTCCGAAACGCCAGCCAGCATGCGGTCACCACGCACAGCAAGGCATACAGGGGCCAGCGCTCCCGCGCGACCGCCCTGCGCTCCCGAGTGCCGAAGACGTCCAGGAGCAGAAGCAGCGCGGGGAACGTCGCGGCGCTCTCTTTGGACAGCAGCGCGAGCGTGTACCATGCAGCGGCGACGACCCGGTGGAGACGCCCCCGGCGCAACGCCGACCGGGCCGCGAGAAGCACGAAGAGGGCGGCAAGCAGCTCTGCCCTCCCGGTGACGATGTCGATGACCTCAGTATGGACGGGGTGGACAGCGAAGAGCGCTCCGGCAAGCCACGAGAGCGCCAGCGGGACGCCGGCGGCGACGAGCACGACGGAGGTCAGAACGGCCACCCCGGCGTGCAGCAGGACGTTGACCAGATGGAAGAACACCGGCGCAGGCCCGAAGAGCCGCGCGCCGAGGGCGTACGAGAGAATGGTCAGCGGGCGGTGGAGGCCGCTGCCGGCGCCCGTGCCCCAGTAGTCGGCCGCGACGATCGTCGGCAAGTCCGCCGACCACACCAGCGGACTATCCCGGACTATGGCCAGGTCGTCGCCGATGAACGCACCCGGGAACGAGTTGACGTAGGCGCACAGCGCCAGCGCCACGATTGTCGCCGGGACGAGCGCCGGCGACAAGGATCGGCCACGAAAAAGGGCCGGCGGACTCAGGGCCCGCCGGCCCGGGAACTCAACAGCCCCCTGGTCAGCAGGGATGGACGTTCGAGCCCTTCACCACCATCGGCTTCGCATACTTCGTCTTCTTCATCGTCTCCCCCCTTTCGCTCAACCGGCCATGAGGCCGACTCACACCCGTTGCCCGCGCCTAGAAGAACCGGTAATCCGGGACCGCGAGCGCCTTGTCCTGCACCGCCACGATCTCCTCCGGCGTCGGCACGGTCGACCGCACGGTGATCTCGATCGAAACGCGCCCCGGCGTCTCTCCGGCGACGTACTCGGTGGCGGTCTGACCATTCCGGTCCGTCAGGCCACGGTCGCTCCTGAGCTCGCCGGTCCCCTCGACGATCGCGTACTCCACTTCGACGCCGTCGTTCGGGTTGTCGTTGATGTCGGTCACGAGGACCTCAAGATCGGCGCGGCTGCGGCCGTCCGCCGGCAGCGTCTGCGGGTCGAGCTTGAGGGCGATCTTTGCCGGGGCGTCGCTGCGCAGCTCGATCTGGACGGAGTCGCTGATGCCGGCCGCGACGTCCTTGGCGGTGACGACGACCAGGCCGATCTTCTTGCCCGCGGTGTACACCGCGCGCGCCTCGCCGTTGCGGTCCGTCAAGTCCTTCACCACCCGGATCGAGCCCGTGCCGGAGGCGACCGCGAAGTCCACCTTCCGCCCCTCGACCGGCTTGCCCAAGAGGGTCACCCGCGCGGTCAGCCGCGCCGTGCTCTTGCCGTCCGCCGTCAGCCACTCATCGCTCGACGTGAGCTTGATCTCGTAGCCCTCGGCCTCCGCCGCCACCGTGACCGGCTGAAGCTCGAGCTGCGCCGTCGCGGTGATGTAGGTCTTCACCCAGCCCGAGCCGACGTCGTTGCTGAGCATGTCGCGGGCGACGAGAATTGCCGTCTTCGCAGCGAAACCCGCGACGTACGTGGCGCTCACCTTGCCGAAGAGGTCGGTCTTGCCGAACCGCATCTCCTTCACCGTGCCGCCGACCTGCTCCGTGAACGCGCCGCCACCCACGATCCCCGTGTACTGCGATGTCGTGAAGAGCATGAACTTCACGTCGTGGTCAGGGACCGGCGTCCCGTTGGCATTCGTCACGGTCACGTCAACCCGCGCCGTCGACTTCTCGTCGGCTTTGAGCTCCTGCGGGTCCGTTGTCACCGCCAGCCTCAGACTGGGGTCCATCGCGAACGGGTAGTCGTTGGTCGCCGTCACCGTCATCCCGTCCGCCACAAGGCGCCCGACGAGGGCAGCGCGCCCGTACCGGTCCCGCCAACCCACCTTGTACTCGCCGGTGTAGACTCCCGGGGCCGTCTCCGTGAGCGCCTGATTCACGATCGGCGTGATCACCTGGCGCCGCGACCCGTCGCGCATGAGCGCGACCACCGACACGTAGTACGGCTTGTCGACCTCCGGCGTCTCGAGCGTGTAGACCTGCTCCTCGACCCCGAGTTTCGCCGCCGGCTCCATGCCCGGGGCCGCGGGGTCGAAAGGCGTCTGCGCGATGAACACCTCGTACCCGCTGACGTTCTTCAGCCAGACCTCGCCTTCCTCGAACGCCTCCTTGTCGCCGCTGTAGATGCCCCAGCCGCGCCAGTCGATCTCCAGCTTCTTGCCGACCTCCGGATAGTGCACGAGGTCGAACGTCGCGTTCCCGCCCTTCGACCCCTTGAGCACGACGCCCACCGTGTCCCCCGCAACCAGCTTGCCGGAGAACCCGGCCACCTTCCGGGCGTTGTGGTGCACGGCAGACACCGCCGGCGGCTCGATTTCCTTGCCGGTCGCGACGTTCAGCAGCCGGAACTCCTTGATCACCGAGCGCATCGAATTGGAATACGTGCGACCGCCGAACTCGACCCCCAAGTCCATGGTGGCGGCCTTTGCCAGGATGGGACCGAGGCCCTCGTCGGAACCCTGGTTGGTCCTGATCTTCCTGCCATTGATGTAGAGCGAATCCCTCTTGCCCTGTTGCCAGGTTACCGTCAGCCTGAAAGTGCCGCCCCTGCCCACGCGGAACGGAACCCGCGGAATCCAGGCCATGCCCCAGCGCTTGCCGTCCGCGCGGCTGAAGGTCCGGAACGTTCCCCCGCCCAGGATAGCCGGCGCCGGCTGGTTCCAGCCGCCCGTGCTCTTCCAGTCGAAGAGCATCGCATAGAGCGTCTCGCCCTGCGCATCGTACAACGTGAACAACGTCTCGAAGGGGGCCTCCTCGGCCCGCTTGATGACGAAGTCGAGAGTACCCTCCTTCGGGTTGAACCCGGCTTTGGCCAGGTCGACGGTGATTCTCCCCTGAGGCGTGGTCCGGATGCCCCCCGACTTGGCCCGCCAGCCCGTGCCTTCCCGCCGGTCGCCGACCTCCCCGCCCTCGCGGGTGATCGCTGCCGACTCCTGGCTGAAATCCGTGTTCACCAGCACGGCGGCGCGAACCGGTCCCGCGAGGGCACCCGCGAGCGCCGCGACAACTGCCGCCCCGAGCAACCCACTTCGCCACCACCTTCTCATCGCCGTTCCCCCCTGGATCCCGCGTCCAGTCTCATTCCGCATCGTAGTACCCCGAATCCGTCCTTTTGTTGCCGGCCCGCGGGTTACCATGCGCCACCCCACGGCGACACCTTGTTCCAGCCGCCGCTCTTGAGATCGTCGTTGGCGCGGTGGCAGTTGTCTGCCGCCTCCCAGTAGGGGGCGTACTTGTTCCTGTCCGTCAGCGTCGCGTTCGTGTAGAGCGACTGCGACGCGCTCTTGTTCGGGCCCCAGGCGTTCGAGTTGCTCGTGGTCTTCCCCGCGTGGTTGATGTCGAGGCAGTTGGTGATGAGCAGCTTCGGCAGGCGCGAGGCGTGCGGGTTGTGGCACTTCGAGCACGGGAACTGATGGTACTGGTTCTGGTTCCAGCTCGTGGTGCTCACCGAGGACTGGACCGCGCCCCAGTTGTAGGAATTGTAGTTGTATTGGCCGGCAAACCGGGGCGCGTACATGCCGCCCGAGCCACGGTATCCGTACCCCGCTCTCGAGGCCCTGAGCTTCCAGTTGAGGTACCCCTGGTCCGGCACCTGGCTGTATGCCGTAGGCGTCCTCGACGAAATGAAGTTCACCATCGGCCGCCCGTGCGTGAAGTCGAAGATGTCAGCCGCGCCGGTGCCGGACGTCCCGGTGCCTCCGATCACGGCGTTGGCGTGACCGTTCGTCCCGTACCAGAAGGCCTCGCTGACGTAGTCCATCGTGTTCACGTTGGTGGTGTGGCACGCCGTGCAGAGGCCCGCGCTCGACCCCAGCGCCCAGCTGTTGGTGCTGGTCGGCCGGCTGCCGATCGCCAGGTTCGGGTTGTTCTCGTCGATGAAGTACCCGCCCTGCTCGGTGTACGCCGTGCCGCCGCGCGGCAGCGACCCGAAGCCCTTGTTCGTGTAGTTCTTGTTGAAGGGCGCGCCGTCCTCGGGGTACGGGCTGCCCTTCCAGGTGCCGCGCAGGAACGGCTTGGCGATTGTCGAGCCGCCGCCGTTCGTACCGAAGTGCACGTTGTGGCAGTAGCTGCAGCGGATCAGGCTGATGGCGTCCGGGGTCTCGGTCATTCTGCCGAACGACCCGCTGACCGCGGCGCCGCCGGCCGTGTTCGCCGTGTGGATGGACTGGATCGTCCCGACCTTGTAGGCGAACGCCGTCTGGGCGCTGTTCCATGTCGACCCTCGCCACCGCATCGTGCTGATCGTCCCGAAGTTGTAGTTGGCGGACGCCGCCAGGCCGTTCGTCTGGGTGTTCGTGCCCCACTCCGAGACCTCGTTCGCGTCGGCCAGGCTGCCGTTCTTGTTGAAGTCGTGGCAGTTCCAGCAGATCTCGGCCTCCGTCGTCCCCGAGGTCTGGTTGCCGCCGAGCACGTAGCCGACGACCCCGGTGTCGACCGTGTGGTTGTAGTGCGTCCACCCGGCCACCGCGCTCCCGAACGCGTTCTTGATCGCGACGACGTTGGCGTCGCCCTTCTTCGAATGCGTCGCGCCCCGGTTGCCACCCGGGTGGCAGTCGTCGCACCCGGCCGCGGTCGTGCTCCGGGTGAGCTTGGTGTGCGGATCGCCGATGGCCACCTGCGGCGCGTTGGTGTTGTTGACGTTGTCGTGGCACGACGTGCACTTGCCGGCGCCGAGCCGCAGCAGGTTCTTGCCGCTCGTGGTGTTCACCGCGGCGAACTGGTGCGCAGCGTCGTTGCCATGGCACTTCGTGCTCGCGCAGCCCCCGCTCGACGTCTGGTAGCTGGCGCTGGCCGTGCTCGGCGTGCCGCCGTTGAGTTCGACGCTGCCGTTCGTGTGCCCGCCGTAGGTGTCCAGCCCGTTGAGCACGCTCGTCGCCATGTAGACGTACGGCGAGGCCGGGTTGGCGATGCCGCCCGTGCCCTTCATGCCGTGGCAGAAGCTGCACTCGTCGTGGTTGTCGGTGAGGGCCGTCGTGTTCCCGAGCACCTGCGTATCGTGGTTGACCGGCGCCACCCCGCTCGCGTGGAGGTTGTTCGTGGGGTCGGAGGGACTGGTCGGCGGGTAGCCATGGCAGGTCCGGCAGGTCGCGCCGCCGAAGTCCCGGGCGGCCACCGTCCAGGCCGAGCTCTCCATCCGGTACCCCGAGCGGTAGTCGTGGCACACGGCGTTGTTGCAGCCGTAGGTCGTCGTCACGTAACCCACGCCGGTGACGTTCATCTCGATGCTGCCGTTGCCGTGGTAGCTCTGGCTGTCGAGGGCGCGCCAGAAGCTCCCCCCGAGCGAGTAGTTCGGATGGGCGTCCGCGGTGTCGTTGACGCCGTGGCACATCTTGCAGGTGTTGTGCCGCCCCGGCGTCATGACGCTCCCCGCGGTGTCGGTGGTGTTCCAGTGGTAGCTGTGCTCGACGTTGTTGTCCGTCGCGTTGTGCGTGCCCGTGCCGAAGTTCCAGCCCGCGGCCTCGGTCCCGTGGCAGCCGCCGCACTCGGACTTCGTCTGGGTCGGGTCATTGGTGCCCAGGTACGAGTCGGTGCTCCAGATGCGCGCCCACGAGCCGGCGTCGCCGGCGCCATCGTGGCAGCCCGTCACCCCGACGCCCGCGCCCGAGCAGCTGAACGCGGTGTCGTTGAAGGCCGTCCGCATCGTGGAGTTCAGGTGGAACTCGTTCGAGGCCTGACTCACGACATCCGTGGCGAACGCGCCGTCGGCGTGCGCCGTGGCCGTGGAGACGTTGTGACAGCTCGTGCAGCTGCCCACGGTGCCCGAGAAGGCGTCGTCGTGCGACTCGTGCGAGATCGTCGGCACGGTGGCGTTGTTGTGCAGACCGCTCCGCGGGTTGAGCCCCACCGTCGTCGTGTTGCTGTGGCAGTAGGTGGTGCAGTTGCTGAAGGAGAGGTCCCAGTCCGGCGTGCCCGTTGCGTGGCAGCCCAGGCCGGTCCCGGTCGACGTGCAGGTGCGCGCCGTCGTGCTGTAGTTGTACGACACCGTGCCGGTGATACTGATGCCGGCCTCGTCATAGGTGGCCGTCGCCGCGTCCACCGTGCTGGTCGAGTAGTTGATGTGCGCCGTGGACGTCGGCAGCGTGCCGTGGCACGTCGCGCAGACCTTGCCCTTGTCGAAGTGGTTGTTGTGGCTCCTCGACAGCGGCGGCACGTACGCCGTGTTGCCCGAGGAGGTCGGCGACGCCGCGTAGTAGTGGCACGCGTCGCAGGCGAGGCCGCCGGTGGTGTTCCACAGCGCCGACACTGCGGTCCCGTTGTTGTGGCAGTTCGTCGTCCGGCACGACCCGTTGGCCGCGCCGCCGATGGCCGGCGAGGCGCCAAGCGAGTAGGTCACCAGCGCGCCGGTGAAGTTGACGCTCAGGTTGATGTGCGTCGAGGCCGTCTGGATCGCGTGGCAGACCGTGCACGGCGCCGTCGCGAACCGCAGGTGCTCGTTGTGCGCGTTCGTGGTCATGCTCGCGCCGTCCTGGTGGCAGAGCGTGCAGTTCACCTGGGTCGTGTTCCAACTGTACGCGGTGTTGTTCGGCGTCCCGGTCGTGGCGCTCAGGCCGTTGTTGTGGCAGACGTTCGTGCCGCACGTCCCGAAGCTGCCGCCGTTCGCCTGGACGAGCCGGTCCGCCGGGCTGCCGTACGTGAAGGCCACGCCGCTGAAGGTCAGCGTGCCGTTGGCGTGCGTCGAGACCGTCTGCGGGCTGGGCCCGTGGCAGTCCGCGCAGGTGATGACATCACCGAAGGTCGTGCTCGCGTTCAGGTGCGCCGTGTGCGCCCCCGTGTTCATCGAGGCCACCGTGTTCCCGTGGCACTCCACGCACGAGTTCGTCCCGCCGATCGTCGTCCCCCACGTGTACGGCGAGTCCGCGTTCGTCGCCCGGCCGTTGTTGTGGCAGACGTTGACCCCGCAGTTCCCGTTGACCGACGGATAGTTGTAGTTCTGGTAGGTGAATGCCACGCTCCCGCCGGCAAGCGCGAACGTCCCGTTCAGGTGGTTGGTCGCCGGGGGCGTCCCCGGGATACCCCACGCCGTCGAGGCGTTGTGGCAGGTCGGGCACGTCATCTGCCCGCCGCCGGCCCGCGTCGCCGTCGAGGTGTGCGCCACGTGCGAGGACTCGGTCGTCGCGTCCACGTGGCACATCACGCAGCCGGTCTGGTTCGCGCCGTACCAGCGGTAGTCGTTCGGCGCCGTCACCGTCGTGTTCTTGTTGTTGTGGCAGTCGATCGCGTTGCAGCCGCTGCTCGTCGCCTGCACCTGGTAGCTCGCGTTGTACGCCGTCGCCACCATCACGCCGTCGGCGTCCGCAGTCCCCTTGCTCCAGATCCGCTTGAACCCGCCAAGCGCGGTGTCCGCCGGCTGCACCGCCAGCTTCTCCGCAAGGGAACCGTTCCACGACGTGTTGTAGTGGCCCGCGTGTCCCGTGCTCGG
>DATDCY010000038.1 GCA_036524115.1 bacterium
GCCGCGTCGCCCGCGCCGGCGGCGGGCGCGCGCAGCAGCGCCACGAGCAGGCACAGCAGGACGACCAGGCGACTCATCGCGCGACCGGCGGAGGCGATCAGGGGGCCGCGGGCGGCGCCCCGCCGCGCCCCGCGTCCGCAAAGCGGGCGGCGATCTCGCGGAAGCGCTGCTGGTTCGCGAGGAAGGCGTCGAGGACGTCCGGGTCGAAGTGCGTGCCTCGCCCCTCCGCGAGGATCGCCGCGGCGCGCTCGTGCGGCATCGGCTCCTTGTAGGCGCGCCGGCTCACGAGCGCGTCGTAGACGTCGGCCACGGCCATGAGGCGGCCGGCGACGGGGATCTGCTCCCCCTTCAGCCCGTTGGGATAGCCGCTGCCGTCCCACTTCTCCTGGTGCGTCAGCGCGAACTCCCGCGCGATCCGCAGGAACGAGTCGTCCCCGAGGCGCCGCTCCGCGATCTGCAGCGTGTCGTCGCCGTAGACGGTGTGGCGCTTCATCTCCTCGAACTCCTCGCTCGTCAGCCGGTCGCGCTTGAGCAGGACGTGGTCGCGCACGCCGACCTTGCCGATGTCGTGCAGCGGCGCCAGGCGGAAGAACAGGTCGATCGTGTCCTCGTCGAGCGCGTCGTGGAACCGGGGGTGCCCGCGCAGCGACTCCGCGAGCGCCTTCACGTAGTGGCGGGTGCGCTGGATGTGGCCGCCGGTCTCGTTGTCCCGCGTCTCGGCGAGCGCCGCCATGCTCTGGATGATGACCTCCTGCGTCAGCGAGAGCTTGCGGGCGAAGTCCGCCGCCTCGCGCTCGCTGAGGCGGAAGCGCAGGAAGGAGAGCAGCCCGAAGCCGGCGGCGAGCGCGGCCTGGGGCAGCAGGGGCGAGAGGAACACGCCGGTGCGCGAGAACAGCCAGAAGGAGGCGGCCCACGCGCCCGCCGAGCCGAGCACGAGCAGCGGCAGGCCGGCGACCGCCCCCGAGCGCGAGAAGACCGCCGTCGCCACCGCCCCCGCGAGCAGCGCGGCGAGCAGCTCCCAGCCGCGCGCCGCGGCCGGCCGCCGCGGGAGGTCGCCCTGGAGGATCGTGTCGATCGCGGCGGCGTGGATCTCGGGGCCCGGGTAGACCGGGTCGAACGGCGTTGCGCGCAGCTCCTTGAGGCCGGCGGCGCTCGTGCCGACGATCGCGATGCGCCCCGCGAGCGCGCCGGCGGGGACGCGCCGCTCCAGCACCGCGGCCGCGGAGAGGTACTCGTAGCCGCGGCCGGGCCCGCGAAAGCGCACGAGCATCCCCCCGCGCGCGTCCAGGGGAACGGTCCGGCCGCCAACCGTCAGCCGCGGTCCGCCCGGTGCGGAGGGGCCGGAGATGGCGATGGCGCCGCCGCGCGCGCGGGCCAGCGCCGCGAGCGCCAGGCTCGGGAAGATCTCGCCGCGATGCTCCATGAGCAGCGGGACGCCCCGCACCGTGCCGTCGCTGTCCGGCGCGACGTTGAAGAAACCCGAGGCGCCCGCCGCCCGCGCGAGCTCCGGCAGGTTGCAGACGACGGACGGGGCCCGCGCCGGGCGCAGGCCGCCGCCGCTGCCTTCCGGCGCCGGTGCGACGGGGTGCAGGACGCACTCCCGTCCGGGGGCTGCGGCCCCGAAGCCGAACGCATAGCCGAGCACGAACGGCCCCCTGCCCAGGGCTTCGGCCAGGATCCGGTCGTTGTCGGGGAGGGCGGTCCCCGGGTCAGCGAGGCGGACGGTGCGGCCGATGTCGCGCTCGATCTCCCGCGCGACCAGCGAGAGCGACGTGCGGTCCGGCTCCGCGAAGACCATGTCCAGGGCCACCGCGTCGGCGCCCAGTTCCCGGACGCGGTCAAGAAGCTGCGCGATCCGGTAGCGGGGCCAGGGCCACTGGCCATAGCGCGCCAGGCTCTCCTCGTCGATGTCGACGATGGCCGGGACGCGGCCGGGCGGGCGATGGCTGGCGGCGCGCAGGTAGAGGTCGTACACGCGTCCCTCGATGTTCTCGAGGGCGCGCGGCGGGCGCCAGCCGGCAGCGGCGATGAGGAGCGTGCACGCGGCGCCCGCGACCACGACCCGCCAGGGCGCCCGGCGGCGCGGCAGGCGCACGGGCGGGTCGGGCTGCGGCCGGCGCGCCATCCGCCCCTAGCGCACGGTGACTTCGACCCGGCGGTTCCGCGGCTCGGGGACGTTGTCCGCCGTGGGCACGAGGAGGTTTCCCTCGCCGTGGGAGGTGATCTCCAGGACGGCAGGGTCCACCCCCGCCGCGGTGAGCAGGGCCGCGACGGCGCGGGCGCGCGCGAGCGACAGATCGAGGTTCTTCGTCGCGTCCCCGGCGGTGTCCGCGTGGCCGACGACGCTCGTGTCGGCGGAGGCGCGCTCGCGGATCGCGGCAACGATCGCGGGCAGCTCGGCCCGCGACGCCGCGGTGAGTTCGGACGTGGCGTTCTCGAAGTAGAGGACGAAATGCAGCGGCGGCGGCGGCAGCGCCTTCAGCGCGTCGCCGAAGACCGCGGAGACCTCCCCGGCCGGCATCGGCGCGGGCTCCGTCGGTGCGGTCTGTGCGTCGGCGGCGCGCGTGGCAGTCCCGGCCGCCTTGAGCGTGCTGCTGCCCCCCTCGTTCGTGACCGTCAGGCGCCCGACCTTCCCGCTCTGGTCGGGAAGCAGCAGGACGATGTTGGCGGGTGGCCGCGCCGGCGGAGGGGGAGGGGGCGGCGGCGGCGTCGCGCAGGCCGCGAGGACGAGCGCCACGCCGAGCACCAACCCGGCCCGCACGCGGCGCCGCACGGCGTTACCCCTCGACCCGGACCGCGAAGTGCGTGCCGCGCACCCCGATCGTGAAGACCGGCGTGACGAACGTCGTTGCCTCCGGGGCTAGCCGGCCGATGATCCCTGAGAGGTACGTGAGCGTGCCGCGGACGACGCGGGTGGTGAGGCCGAGCTTGCCTTCCGCGGGCGCGAAGAGGAACTTCTCCACCGAGGCGCGGCTCGAGGGGCCCAGGGACATCAGCGAATCGTCGCGGAGCACGAGACCCAGCGCGCCGTCGGCGCCGGTTTCGAGGACGTCGCCGGCGAAGAGTTTGAGGCCGGGGGCGGCGGGCATCGTCGCCCCGGCGCGCACGACCGTGGCGGCGCCGCGGACGGTCTTGACGCTGCCGATGACCTCGTCGCCGGCCGCGGCCGGGACCGCCGTCAGGAGTGAGAGGAACGTGAGAACCGCCGCCACCAGTGCGCCCGCTCCGCGTGCACCCATGCGAAACCCTCCCCCGCCGGGGACGACCGCGCGCCTCGCGCCGGCCGGCCCCGGGATGAGTGAGGCGGCTGTCCTCGGATGGGGACTAGCGGCTGGAACCGCCGCGGCTCCAGCCGGAACCGCCGCCATAGTTGCCGCCGCCGCCACCGCCGCGGTTGCCGCCGCCGTAGCCGCCGCCCGAACGTCCGCCGCCGTACCCGCCGCCCGAGCGGCCGCCGCCACCGCCGCCCTCGCGCGGCTTGGCCTCCGCGACGTTGAGGGCGCGGCCCTTGAGGTCCTTGCCGTTGAGGGCCGCAATGGCGGCCTGAGCCTGGGCCTGGTCGGCCATCTCGACGAAGCCGAAACCGCGGGACTCGCCGGTGAACTTGTCCTTGATTACGTTGGCCGACGCCACGGCCCCGTGGGCCTCGAAGGCCTCACGAAGGTCGGCGTCGGAGACCTGGCGCGAGAGATTGCCGATGAAGATGTTCATACTCTGCTGCTCCTCCTGCTGTTAGCGTTGGGGACGGTCCGAAGCCGATCCCCGAGTTCCGCGGCTTTTTCCCTCCGCGCCTTGTCGGGTATGAGAACACACGACCGCCCCCGTCGTCAATCGCCGGGACGGGGCCGGGGAGGCGGCGCTCCGGCGCGCCCCGTGGCTGCCGCCGGGGGCCCCCGATCTCCCGCCGGGGCGTCCGCCCGGCCTGCGGTCGGGACGGAATTCCGCGGTCGCCGGGGGCTTCGCCGCGTAGTCGAAGCCCTCCAGGGTCCGGCGCGGGATCGGCTCTCCGAGCGTGCGCTCGATGTCGCGGACCATCGCGGCGTCCTCGCCGGTGACGAACGTGAAGGCGTCCCCGGTCCGCTCGAGCCTGCCGGTGCGGCCGATGCGGTGCGTGTAGGCGTCCACCGTGTCCGGGACGTCGTAGTTGATGACGTGCGAGATCTGCGACACGTCGATGCCGCGGGCGGCGATGTCGGTCGCCACGAGCACCGTGTACGTCCCCTTGCGGAAGCCGTCGAGCGCCTCCTGGCGGCGGTTCTGCGAGAGGTTCCCCTGGAGCGAGGCCGCGCGGTGGCCGAGCTTTGCGAGCTGCTCGCCGACGCGCTTGGCGCGGTGCTTGGTCTTTGTGAAGACGATGACCGAGCCGGTGTCGGTGCTGCGCAGCAGCTCGAGCAGCAGCGGCGTCTTCAGGTGCTGGGCCACCGGGTAGAGCGCGTGGGCGACCGTGTGTGTCGGCTTGAGCGTGCCGACCTGGACCGTGACCGGGTCGCGCTGGACCTCCGCGACCAGGTGGCGCACCTCCTGGGGCATCGTCGCCGAGAAGAGCAGCGTCTGGCGCTGCGCCGGCAGGTGCCGCACGATCCGCCGCACCTCGGGCATGAAGCCCATGTCGAACATCCGGTCGGCCTCGTCGAGCACGAGCACCTCGACGTCGCGCAGGCTGACGTTCCCCTGGCCGACGTGATCGAGCAGCCGCCCCGGACAGGCGACGACGATCTCGACGCCCGCGCGCAGCGCCCGGGTCTGGGGGTTGATGTTCACGCCGCCATAGAGCGTGAGGCTGCGCAGCCGCAGCTGGTGGCAGAGCGGCAGCGAGGTCTGGTGGATCTGTTCGGCAAGCTCGCGCGTCGGCGCGACGATCAGCGCGCGCACGCGGCCCCGCGGCCCGGTCGAGAGCCGCTGGAGGATCGGCAGCATGAACGCTGCCGTCTTGCCGGTCCCGGTCCGGGCCAGCCCCATGACGTCGCGGCCCTCGAGGGCGCGCGGGATGGCCTGCTCCTGGATCGGAGTCGGTTCCACCCAGCCGAGCGCATGGACGCCGGCCTGAATGCGGGGGTCAAGATTGAACTGCTGAAACTGCACGAGGTACTCCTTCCGGTTGTTGCGGTCTGTGGGACGAATCCATCGGATGAGGGAGGGATCGTTCCGGTCACTGGGCGACGAACATTCTCGCAACAAGATAGGTCGCGGCGGGAGAAATGGCAAGCGAAATCGTCCGGGGCGGTGCAATCTCCGCAGCGCCGGGGCCTGCGCCCGCGGGGACCATCCCGTCGTGGGAGCCCGCTCCCGCCGGCGACGGCGGGCAACGCGCCGCACGGGCAGACGATGGCCGAAGAGCGTAAAGAATCGGGTAGTTGTGCGGTCGCACGCCGCTGGCGTCCCTGTGGCATGGATGGTGCAGTTGCTGCGGGCCATGCCGTCAACGAGGGATCTCGGAGTCGCCGGAGAGGCCGGCCACACGCTCATCGAACTGGCGGCTGTCGTCGCGATCGTGACGGTCGCGGCCGCGCTGGCCCTGCCGTCGGTCGCCGCGATGGGGCGGGGGCACCAGCTCGAGGCGGCGGCGTTCGGCGCGGCGCAGTGCCTGCGGCTGGCACACTGGCGCGCCGTCGCCTCCGGCCGGCGGGTGCAGGTGTGCGTGCGTCGCGGTCCCGACGGCGTCTGGCTGCTGGCGACCGAGCGCGAGTCCGGGGGGGCATGGGTCGCCGACGGCGAGGAGCGCCGGCTGCCGGCCGGCGTGGTCGTGGCGGTCGCGGGGCCCGCGGAGAAGGTCTTCAATCCCGACGGGACGTGCAGCATCGGGAGTCTCACCCTCCGCGCGGGCGCCTCGGCGGCGTACCGGTGCACCCTCGCGCCGGCGAGCGGCAGGGTGCGTCTCTATCGCGGCGAGCGGGAGCTGGGACGTGGGGACTGAGCGCGGGTTCACGCTGATCGAGGTGCTCGTCACGATGCTGGTGCTCTCCTTCGGCATCCTCGGCGTGCTCGAGGCCACGCTGCTCGCGGCCCGGCTCGAGCGGCGCAGCGCGGCGCTCACGGCGGCGACGTTCCTCGCGCAGGAGCGCATCGAGCGCATCGGCGCGCTCGGCTGGGAAGGCGCCATCGCGGGGCTGGCCGTCGCGCCGCTGCCGGCGGAGCTCGGCGGCGGCGGGCCGCACCCGAGCGAGCAGGTGGAGCGCCCCGGTGCGCGCTACCTGCTGGTGTACGAGCGGGAGCCGCCCGCCGCAGACCCCGCGCGCTGCACGGTGAGCTGCTTCTGGCAGAACGGGCAGGGGAGGCTGGATGCGCGCAGCGTCGTGCGGCTGTCGCTGAGGCGTCGGCGGTGAGCGCGGCCCGCTCCAGCGCCGGCTTCACCCTCGTCGAGTTGCTGGTGTCGCTCGCGCTCACCGCGCTGCTGCTCGCGTTGGCCGCGCCGTTCGCCGGCGCCCAGAAGCGGCTCTGGGAGCGCCAGGAGGAGGCGCGGGAGGCGCGCCGCTCGCTCGTCGGCGCCATCGCATGGGTGACCCGCGATCTCGAGCAGGCCGGCTACCACGCGGACGGACCGCCGCTGCGGGAACTCGCGGCCGAGACGCTGGCGTACGTCCTTTCGCGGGACGAGCAGGACCCGGCGGGCTTCTCCCCGGCGAACCGCCGGCTGGTCACGGTCTGGCTCGACGGCGGCGACCTCAAGTACCGGATCCAGGCGCCGCAGCCGCCCCCGGCCGCCGGGTGGGAACGCGGGAGCACGCAGGTGCTCGCCTCGGGCCTGACGGGCATGTGCTGCCGCGGTCTCGACGCGGCGGGCGACGAGGCGACGGACCCGGCGTCCGCCGCCTCGGTCGAGTGCACGTTCAGCGGCGCCGATCTGCGCGCCGAGCGCGTGCTGGTGCGCCTGCGCACGGCCGCGCGGAGGCTGGCGGCGCCGTGAAGCCCCCGTGCGAGCGCGGCAGCGCGCTGATCCCCGCCGTGGGCATCCTCGCCGCGCTCACGGTGCTCGCGTTGATGTCGGTGATGGCCGGCGGCGCCGATCTGGTCCTCTCCACGCGCCTGGCGCGCTCGCGCGCGGCCTTCTACGCCGCGGAGTCGGCGCTGGAGAGCGCGCTCGCGGAGATCTCGGGGGACGGGGCGGTCCCGGACGCGTGCTTTCGCGACCCGTGGCCGGCGCCGGGCCTGCCGGTGCGCCGCTGGCGCGACGGCGCGTGGTCGTGTGAGCGGTCCGTTGCGCTCCTGCCGGACCTGGCCGACGCCGACGGCGACCCGGCGACACCCGTGGTCCTCTTCAACCGCGCATTCGGCTACCCCGACTCGCCGCGGCAGCGCGGCGGCTATCCCGTGCTGCAGGTCGTCGTGTCCGCCTCCGACGGCGGCGGGGCCAGGGCGATCGCCGCCGAAGTGGCGCCGGTGACCTGTTCCCCGCGCCTCGACACCGCGTGGACCGCCGCCGGCGCGCTGGCGCTTGCGGGCGACGTCCGCGTGGGCGGCTCCTCGCCGGCTGTCGTCAGCCGCGCCGGCGTCGCCCTCGCCGACGGGGCCGCAATCGAGGGCGGGACCGTCACGGAACCGGCCCTCGCGCTCCCCGGCGACGTGCTCGGCATCCTCGCGCCCGGTGCGACGCTGGCGCGCCTCGATGAACTCCCGGAGCCGTCCCCCGGCGCGCCGCCGCGCGGGGTCCTCTGGTCGCGCGGGAACTACTCCGGGCCGCTCGCGGGGGAGGGGATCCTCGTCGTCCACAACCCCGCGTTCGACCCCGTCCGGCACGAGGCGTCCCGGCGCGCGCTGGAGGATGGGGTCTTCGGCGAGGACTACGATCCGGCGTACTCGCACCTCGATCCCTCGCGCCAGCCGGCGCGGCTCGAGATGATGCTCGGCGGCGAGTTCCGCGGCGTGATCGTCGCGGACACCCTGGGCGTCTGCGCCGCCGGCTTCACGCTCAGCGGCGGCCTCGTCACCCTGACGCGCTCGCCGCAGGACGTCCGCGGCGACGCCCCGCTGCGCGTAGTCCACGACCGCGGTGCGATCGAGGCGGCCGGCCGCGGTCCGCTGCGCCACCTGGTCGGCTTCCGGCCGCTGTCCGCCGTGCCGGAGCCGGCGCGATGAGCACGATGATCGACGCGCCCCGCGAGCTGCTCGCGCGCGACGGCGCGGCCACGCTCTCGGACGCACAGTTGCTGGGCCTGTTGCTGCGCACCGGCGCGCGTGGGCCCGGGAACAGCGCGGTCGAGATCGGCACCGGCCTGCTGGCGCGGCACGGCGGGATTGTTGGCCTCGACCGGGCGACCTTCCGGGAGCTGTGCACCGAGCGCGGGCTGGGGCCGGCCAAGGCCGCGGGGCTGATGGCGGCGCTCGAGCTGGGGCGCCGGCTGGTCGCCGGGGACGCCCGCCAGCGGCCACGGCTGACCTCGAGCCGCGAGGTCGCCGGCCTCTACACGCCGCGCCTGTTCAACCTGCCGCGCGAGGTCTTCATCGCGGTCCTGCTGAACGCGCGCAACGAGGTGATCCGCGAGATCACGATCGCCGTGGGCTGCCTCACCGGGAGCCTCGTGCACCCGCGCGAGCTCTTCCAGCCGGCGGTGCGCGATTCGGCAGCGGCGCTGATCCTCGTGCACAACCACCCGAGCGGCGATCCCACGCCGAGCCCGGAGGACGTCCAGCTCACGGAGCGGCTGGTCGAGGCCGGCCGCATCCTCGGCATCCGCGTCCTGGACCACGTGGTCGTGGCGCAGGGCGGCTACGCGAGTCTCATGGACCGCAGGAGTCAGTCCAATTGAGCGCCTGCGGTGGCCCCGGCAAGATGCACGGCGGCCGGACGCCGGGAATTGCGCTTCAGGAACATGTACGCTATCCTGTACGCATCATGAAGGCGATCACCTACACGAGGGCGCGCGAAAAGCTGGCCGACACCATCGACGAGGTCTGCGAGCACCACGATCCCGTGATCATCACGAAGCGCCGCGACCGGGCCGTCGTGATGATCGCCCTCGACGACTACGAGTCGTTGAGGGAGACCTCCTACCTGCTGCGCAGTCCGCGCAACGCCCGTCGCCTGCTCGAGTCCATCAGGGACCTCGCCGAAGGCAAAGGCAGGGCGCGGGCGCTTCTCGAGTGAAGATCGTCTTCTCGGAGCAGGCCTGGGAAGATTACCTGTTCTGGCAGAAGGCCGACAAGCGGCGCTTGAGGCGGATCAACTCCCTGCTCCGCGAAATCTGCCGCGATCCCTGGCGGGGGGCGGGCAAGCCGGAAGCGCTGCGGCACGCGCTGGCAGGCTGGTGGTCGCGCCGGATCGATGACGAGCACCGCGTCGTCTACAAGGTCGAAGGCGATGCGCTCCTCGTCGCGCAGCTGCGCTACCACTACTGAGAGGGCGATCTTCCCCTCGCCGGGCGGCTGCGGGGTGCGACGGCCTAGGGGATCAGCCCTTTGATCACACCGGCGGTCCGCGCCCAGGTGAAGCGCGCCACGTGCTCCTCCGCGCGACGTGCGAAGTCCGCCGCCGGCTCGCTCTCGATGGTCCGCCGCAGCGCCTCGGCGATGGACTCGGCGCTCAGCGGGTCGCAGTAGACGGGCAGGTCACCGCCGGCCTCGCGCAGCGCGCCGATGTCCGCGGCCACCACGCGGGTGCCGCAGGCGAGCGCCTCGAGCAGCGGCATGCCGAAGCCCTCGTGCAGCGAGGGCAGCACGGAGCAGCGCGCCCCGGAGTAGAGGTCGACGACCTCCGCGTCCTCGACGTAGCGCTCCGGGCGGACGATGCGGCAGCCGTCGCGCCGCGCCGCCGCGATCGCCTCGAGGATCGGGCCGTTGAGCCAGCCGCCCCCGCCGACGAGGACGAGCGAGCAGCGGCGGGTGAGCGCCTCCGGCAGGGCGCGGAAGGCCTGGACGAGCCGCAGCAGGTTCTTGCGCGGCTCGATGTTGCCGACGAAGAGGACGTACTCCCCCTCGATCCCGAGCGCTGCCTTGGTCGCGGCCACGCGCGCCGGATCGCTGCGCCGGTACAGCGCGCGGTCGACGCCGTTGTAGGCGACGACGATCCTTGCCGGATCGACGTGCAGGTCCTCCGCGATCTCGCGCTTCGCCGTCTCCGAGACCGTGACGATCCAGGTCGCGCGCCCGACCCACGTCGGCACGTTCCGGCTGAGGTAGCGCAGGTTCGACGGCTCGACGGTCCCGGGGTGGCGCACGAAGGCGACGTCGTGGATGTAGGTGATCGACGGGGAGAACACGAGCGGCCAGTTGGCGAAGTTGGTGAAGAGATACGCGCCGCGGCCCAGCAGCAGGTCCATCGGCGGCAGCACGCGGTAGCGGATGAGCCTGACGAGCACCCGCCCGGGCACCGGGATGCGCTCCGGTGCGACCGTCGCCGGGAAGTTCCAGCGGGCGAGGCGGGTCGTCAGCCACGCGGGGGCGACGAGATGGATCTCGTGCGCGGCGGTGAACGCCTCGTCGCGGGAGAGTTCGTCGATCAGGTGGTAGGTGGCGTGGCCGACGCCGCTGAGGTGGGGGTCGATGAGGGGCCCGGCATCGACGAACAGCCGCTTCTTCCCCACGAGTCCGCTCCCTCCCCGAAACCGGCGTTGACCGGGCGCCAGTTTTTCTTCCGGCGCCCGGGTTTGTCAAGGCGCCGGGGCCGAGCAACGTGGCGAGCGTCAGCGCCGGGAGTTGAAGCGGCGTCGCGCCGCGCGCGTCCATGCCGCGCGTTTGAGACCGCGCCGCCGGGGGCTGTATCCTGTCGGGAATGACGACGCTCCAGCTTCCGGTCGACGAGGCGCTGCCGCGGCTGGCGGACGCGCTGGCGCGGCGGGGGACCGCCGTGCTCACCGCCCCGCCGGGCGCCGGCAAGACCACCCGCGTGCC
>DATDCY010000039.1 GCA_036524115.1 bacterium
GCGCCGCAGCGCATGGCCGCCGGCGTCGTCGCGCCCGCGCCGGTGCGCGTGGCGGCGGCCGAGGAGGGGGACCTGGACTCCTGGGTGCGCCAGCACGCGAGCGTCGCGCGCGACGCGACGCTCCTCGGCCCGGCCGAAGAGGTCGAGTTCGCGAGCTTCGACGCCGCGGCCGGGTCGGCGGGACGCTAGGGGCCGCGCCATGGGCACCCGCGCCGGCTGCGTCCCGTTGCTCGTGGTCGTGTTCCTGGCGGCTCCCGGCGCCGCGGTCCGGGCCCAGCAGGGGGTCGACGGACTTCTCCCGCGCGCGACGGAGACCGCCTACCGCGGCCGCAAGGTCGTCATCGACTTCTCGCACGCCTCGCCCCAGGTGACGAGCATGACCGTGCTCTGCCAGCCGGGGGGGCGCGAGCGCCGCGAGTTCCACGCGACGCACGGCCTGCTGGTCGTCGACGGTCAGTCCTCGTGGCAGTACCTGCCTGACCAGGGCGTCGTGCTCAAGCGCCGCTCCCGGGGCGAGGGCGGCGAGCAGCTGCGGCCCGAGCTGCTGCGGCGCGCGCTCGCCAGCTACGAAGTGCGCGTCTCGGCGTCCGAGCCGGTCGCCGGCCGCCGCAGCCGGGCGCTGGAGTTCATGCCGCGGCAGGGCGGCAGCCGCCCGCGGCGCCGGATCTGGGTCGACGAGGAGACGGGCCTCGTGCTGCGCACGGAAGTCTACGGCACCGACAGCCGACTCTCGTCGCTGACCGTGTTCGAGGACCTGGAGTACCGCCCCGCCCTCGACGCCGCCATCTTCACGATGCGGGTGCCGGCGGGGGCGCGCGTCGTCGAGGCGGGCGACGAGCCGTGCCTGGAGCCCGAGGAGGCCGCGCGCGTGGCGGGGCTGGCCGTGACGCTGCCGGCCTACCTCCCCGAGGGCTTCGCGCGCCAGTGCATCCGCGCGCGGCGTCGCCGCGACTACGGCGAGGTCCAGGTGGTCTTCGGCGACGGGCTGAGCCTGCTGTCGCTCTTCGAGAGCACGAGCTTCCGCAGCCCCGGTCCCGCGGCGGGCCCCGCCGTGCCGGTCGGCCCGTGGTCCGGGCGGTGGCACGCGCTCGGCCTGGTCAGCGGGATCTCGTGGCGGACGCCGTGGGCGAACTTCGCCCTGCTCGGCGAGCTCTCGCGCGACGAGCTGCTGCGGGTGGCCGGGTCCGTCCAGGAGAAGGCGGAACCTTCCGCCGCCCGCCGACATCCATAGGGAAGACTGCGGCCCCGGGGCCGCGGCCACCGCCACAGGGGCGACCACGGGAGGGATCATGGGCAACACCATCAAGACCACGCTGCTGCTCGCGCTGCTCACGGCGCTGCTCGTCGCGCTCGGCCGCGTCTTCGGGGGCCGCGGCGGGATGGTCCTCGCCTTCGGCATGGCGATCGTGATGAACGTCGGCAGCTACTGGTTCTCGGACCGGATCGTCCTCGCGATGTACCGGGCCCGCGAGCTCGGGCCGGGCGAGCACCCGGAGCTGCACCGGATGGTCGCGAACATCGCCCAGACCGGCGGGCTGCCGATGCCGCGGCTGTTCGTCGTCCCGCAGCCGGGGCTCAACGCCTTTGCCACGGGCCGCGGCCCCGAGCACGCGGTCGTCGCCGTCACGGAGGGGCTGCTGGCGCACCTCGACGGCCCCGAGCTCGAGGGGGTGCTGGCCCACGAGCTGGCGCACGTGAAGAACCGCGACATCCTGGTCAGCGCGGTCGCCGCGACGCTCGCCGGGGCGATCATGCTCATCGCGGACATGGCGCGCTGGGCGAGCATCTTCGGCGGCTTCGGCGGCCGGGACAGCGAGGAGCGCGGCAACCCGCTCGCCCTGCTCGTGGCGGCCATCGTCGCACCGCTGGCGGCGCTGCTCGTGCAGATGGCGATCTCCCGCTCGCGGGAGTACCTGGCCGACGCGACGGGCGCGCGTCTGGCCGGCAGCCCCGAGGGCCTGGCGCGCGCCCTCGCGAAGCTGGCCGCGGCGGGCCGGATCGTCCCCACCGAGGGGCCGGCCGCGGCGAGCCACGTGCTCATCGTCAGCCCCCTCTCCGGCGGCGGGCTCTTCTCGCTCTTCTCGACCCACCCGCCGATCGAGGAGCGCATCAAGCGCCTGCGCGCGCTGGCGCCCGGCGCGTAGCCTCTCTTCACGGGATCGTCCCCACACACAAGGAGCGTGATGTCGCGATGCAGATGACGCAGCAGATCAGGCGCAGGATCACCCTCGGTGCCGTGGCGGTGGCCTCGCTGGCCGCCGGCATGGTGCTGGCCTCCCGGCTGAACCTCACCCCGCCGACGCGCGCGGCTGCCGAGCGCGAGCCGGGTGCCAGCGCGCTCCAGGCGGCTGCCCCCGCCGCCGGGGCCGCGGGCGCGTCCGGGTTCAACTTCGTGAAGATCGCCGCGGAGGAGAAGAAGTTCGTCGTGAACATCAACACGACGAAGACCTTCAAGCGCCGCATGCCGCAGATGCCGCGCGGCCCCATGGGCCGGTCCCCCTTCGGCGGCGAGGACGACTTCTTCGAGCACTTCTTCGGCCAGATCCCGGACCAGGACCTCAAGCAGCAGAGCCTCGGCTCGGGCTTCATCGTCGACAAGGAGGGCTACATCCTCACGAACAACCACGTCGTCGACGACGCGGACGACATCCGGGTGACCCTGCTCGACGGGCGCAGCTACGACGCGGAGATCAAGGGACGCGACGCGAAGACCGACATCGCCCTGATCCGGATCAAGGCCGACGGCGACCTGCCGGCGGCGACCCTCGGCGACAGCGACGCGCTGCAGATCGCCGAGCCCGTGATGGCGATCGGCAACCCCTTCGGGCTCTCGCACACCGTCACCGTCGGGGTGGTCAGCGCCAAGGACCGCACGATCGGCGCGGGCCCCTACGACGCCTTCATCCAGACGGACGCCTCGATCAACCCCGGCAACAGCGGCGGCCCGCTCTTCAACGCGCGGGGCGAGGTGGTCGGCATCAACAGCGCGATCATCGCCTCGGGCCAGGGGATCGGGTTCGCGATCCCGATCAACATCGCCAGGAACATCATGGCGCAGCTGCGCGAGAAGGGCTCGGTCACGCGCGGCTGGCTGGGCGTGCAGGTGCAGGCGCTGACCCCGGAGCTGCGCGAGTCGCTCAAGCTCGGCGCCGACGGCGGGGCGCTCGTCGCCGGCGTCATCAAGGGCGACCCGGCCGACAAGGCGGGGCTCAAGGCGGGTGATGTGATCGTGGAGTTCGACGGCCGCACGGTGCGCTCGGACCGCGACCTGGTGGCGATCGTCGGGAACACGGCGGTCGGGAAGACCGTCTCGGTCAAGGCGCTGCGCGACGGCGCGTCGAAGTCGCTCGAGATCAGGATCGCCAAGCGCTCGGACGAGAAGGACGAGTCCGCGGGAACCGAGGACGAGGGCTCCGGCGAGAAAGAGAGCGGCAAGGCGCGGCTCGGGGTGCGTGTCCAGGACGTGACGAAGGACCTCGCCGAGAAGCTCGGCCTCGAGGACGCCCGCGGGGCGCTCATCAGCGAGGTCGCGCCCGGCGGGCCGGCCGACCGCGCCGGCATCGAGCGCGGCAACGTCATCGTCGAGGTCAACCGCGAGCCGGTCGAGGACGCCGCGCAGTTCGCCAAGCTCGTGCGCGCCGCCGAGCCCGGGAAGAGCCTGCTGCTGCTCGTGCGCAGCGGCGCCGGGACGCGGTTCGTGGCGGTCAGGCCCGAGGCGGCGAAGTAGTTCTGCCGGGGCAGGGGCGGCGGCACGTGAGCGCACGCGGCGTCCTCCCGCCCCTGCTCGTTGCCGCGCTCGTCGCGGCCGCGGCGCCCGCCGCCGCGCTGACGGACGACGAGCTGCGGCGCGACGCGGTCGTGCGGGCCGTCGAGAAGGCGCGCCCGACCGTCGTCAACGTCAACACGGAGGAGGAGGTCTCGGCCTCCCCCTTCGGGGCCGGCGGCGACCCGCTGTTCGACCGCTTCTTCCGGGACTTCTTCGAGTCCGCGCCGCGGCGCAAGGTCACCTCACGCAGCCTCGGCTCCGGCGTGGTCGTCGACGCGCGCGGCTACATCCTCACCAACGAGCACGTCATCGCCCGCGCCTCGCGCGTGAGCGTCACCTTCGCGGACGAGCGCACGTTCCCCGCGAAGATCGTCGGGACCGACCCGGACCACGACCTGGCGGTGATCAAGGTGGACGCGAAGCAGCCGCTGGCGGCCGTCGAGATGGGGGACTCCGACCGGCTGCTGGTCGGCGAGCGGGTCATCGCGATCGGCAACCCCTTCGGGCTCTCCCACACCGTCACGACCGGCGTGGTCAGCGCCACGCGCCGCTCGATCCGCACCGGCGGCGGGCGGCTGTACTACGACTTCATCCAGACCGACGCGGCGATCAACCCCGGCAACAGCGGCGGGCCGCTCCTGGACATCACCGGCAGGATGATCGGGGTCAACACCGCCGTCTACAGCGAGGGGATGGGCATCGGCTTCGCGATCCCGGTCTCGGTGGCGCGCCGCGCGGTCGACGACCTCGTGCGCTACGGGCAGGTGCAGTCGGTCTGGATCGGGGTCGCCGTCGGCGAGGCGGTGGACGACGAGCCGCAGGCGGGGGAGCGCCCCCACGGCGGGCTGCCGGTCGCGCGCCTCGCGGCCGGGGGGCCGGCGGAGCGCGCGGGTGTCCGCGAGGGCGACCTCGTGATCGCGGTCGGGGACGCCCAGGTGCGCTCGGCGGGCGAGTTCCACTACCAGGTGGGCCGCCGGGCCGCGGGCGAGACGATCAGGCTGGGCCTGCGGCGCGACAAGAAGCAGCTCGAGCTGGCCGTCCGCGCCGAGCAGTTCACGCCCCAGGTCGCCGCCGCGGTCAGCTGGGAGTGGTTCGGGCTGGCGGTGAAGGAGTCGCGGGCCGGGCTGGCCGTCGCGAAGGTGCGGACGGGGGGCGTCGCCGCGGAGATCGGGCTCGAGCCGGGGGACCTCATCCTCCAGGTCGCCGGCGAGGAGGCGCGGACGGAGGAGGAGTACGCGCACGGCGTGGTCCTCGCCTTTCAGCGGGGGGGCTTCCCGATGCTGGTCCAGCGGGGGCGGCGGGGATACTACATCACCCTCCCCATAGCGCCGGGCAACGGTCTATGACAGGCGACGCATTTTGGCCGGCGCTTCCATAGGGGGGGTATCCCCCCCCTCTGGCGCGCCTTCGGCGCTGTCACCCCCAGCGCCGGGAAACGGTCTCTAACTGCCGGCGTCCTCTTGCCGGCGCTTCCATAGGGGGCTTTGCCCCCTCTGGCGCGGCTTCGCCGCTGTCACCCCCAGCGCCGGGGAACGGTCTCTGACTAGCGGCGCATCCTGGCCGGCGCTTCCATATGGGGGCTAGCGCCGGGAAGCGCACATCGACCGGCGGCGTCCTCTTGCCGTCGCTTCCATAGGGGGCTCCGCCCCCCTCTGGCGCGGCTGACGCCGCTGTCACCCCCCACAGTCCCATGGACAAGGGATGCATCAGTCCGACCCCATGGGCTATGCATCGATCGGTCGTCAATTCGCATCTTAATCAAGCGGCATGGTAAATAAACCGTTCAATTACTGATGGTTAAATGAGATAATCGATGAATGATGAAAGATTGACAATGAATGACTCAAGCATTATATTCGTCGCACTAGCAATGAATGCAACCCCTTGGGAGGGAGCGAAATGAGCAAGATTATCGGTATCGACCTCGGTACGACGAACTCGGTCGTCGCCGTCATGGAGGGCGGCGAGCCGGCCGTCATCATCAACCAGGAAGGCAACCGGACCACGCCGTCGGTCGTCGCCTTCACGAAGGACGGCGAGCGCCTCGTCGGACAGGTGGCCAAGCGCCAGGCGGTCACCAACCCCCAGAACACGGTCTACTCGATCAAGCGTTTCATGGGGCGGCGCTACGACGAGGTGAACGAAGAGATGAAGATGGTCCCCTACAAGGTCGTCCGCGCGGCCAACGGGGACGCCCGCGTCGACATCATGGGCAAGCAGTACTCGCCGCCCGAGATCTCGGCGCAGGTGCTGATGAAGCTCAAGCAGGCCGCCGAGGCCCACCTCGGCGAAAAGGTCACGCGCGCGGTCATCACGGTGCCGGCCTACTTCAACGACGCGCAGCGCCAGGCCACCAAGGAGGCGGGCAAGATCGCCGGCCTGGAGGTCGAGCGCATCATCAACGAGCCGACCGCGGCGGCGCTCGCCTACGGCCTCGACAAGAAGAAGAACGAGACGATCGCCGTCTACGACTTCGGCGGCGGCACCTTCGACATCTCGATCCTGGAGGTCGGCGACAACGTCGTCGAGGTCAAGAGCACCAACGGCGACACCCACCTCGGCGGCGACAACATCGACCAGGCGGTCATCAACTGGCTCGTGGAGGAGTTCAAGAAGGACCAGGGGATCGACCTCTCCCGCGACCAGATGGTGATGCAGCGGCTCAAGGAGGCCGGCGAGAAGGCGAAGATCGAGCTCTCCTCGGCGATGGAGACCGAGATCAACCTGCCGTTCATCACCGCCGACGCCTCGGGCCCCAAGCACATGAACATCAAGCTCACGCGCTCGAAGCTCGAGCAGATGGTCGAGCCGATCATCCAGCGCTCGGTGGCACCCTGCCAGCAGGCGCTGCGCGACGCCAAGCTCACCGCCGAGCAGATCGACGAGGTCGTGCTCGTCGGCGGGCAGATCCGCATGCCGCGCATCCAGGCGCTGGTCAAGGAGCTCTTCAAGAAGGAGCCCCACCGCGGCGTGAACCCCGACGAGGTGGTCGCGGTCGGCGCGGCGATCCAGGGCGGCGTGCTCACCGGCGACGTCAAGGACGTCCTGCTGCTCGATGTCACGCCGCTGTCGCTCGGCATCGAGACCCTCGGCGGCGTGATGACGAAGCTCATCGAGCGCAACACGACGATCCCGACGCGCAAGAGCGAGATCTTCTCGACGGCGGCCGACAGCCAGACGTCGGTCGAGATCCACGTGCTCCAGGGCGAGCGCGAGATGGCGCGCGACAACCGCACGCTCGGCAAGTTCCACCTCGTGGGCATCCCGCCGGCGCCGCGCGGCGTGCCGCAGATCGAGGTCGGCTTCGACATCGACGCCAACGGCATCGTCAGCGTCACGGCGAAGGACCTGGCCACCGGCAAGGAGCAGCAGATCACGATCACCGCCTCCTCCGGCCTCTCGAAGGACGAGGTCGAGAAGATGGTCAAGCAGGCCGAGGCGCACGCCGAGGAGGACCGCAGGAAGAAGGAGGAGATCGAGGCGCGCAACCACCTCGACACGCTGATCTACTCGACCGAGAAGACCCTGCGGGAGAACCGCGAGAAGGTCGGCGAGGCCGAGGCGGCGAAGGTCGAGGAGGCGGTCAAGCGCGCGAAGGAGGAGCTCGAGAGCGGCGACACCGCCCGCATCAAGGCCGCGATGGAGACGCTCCAGAAGGAGACGCACCACCTCGCCGAGCTGATGTACCAGGCGGCGAAGTCCGCGCAGGGCGGCGGGGCGGCCGGCGGCGGCCAGCAGGCCGGGGGCGCGAAGCCCAAGGACGCGGACGTCGTCGACGCGGAGTTCGAGGAGAAATAGTACCTGACACGATCTGTGCAGGGCCCCGGAGCCGGCTTGGGTTCCGGGGCCCTGTGTCGCTACACATCCATGTGTGCGGCTCTGGCCCTCGGGGAGGGGCCTAGCGCCTCCCGTTCAGTTCCTTCCGGACGTGCCAGACGCGCTGGGCGGCGGTGATGAGCGAGAGGACGGCGAGCGCCCAGACGGCGGTGCGGATCAGGCCGGAGAGCGCGCCGGCGATCAGCAGGATCATCCGCTCCGGGCGCTCCATGAGGCCGACGTCGCACGCGATGCCGAGCCCCTCGGCGCGCGCCTTCGTGTAGCTCACGAGGAAGGACCCCCCGATGGCCACGAGCGTGACGGCCAGCTCCGTCGTCGTGCGGAAGTGCCAGGCCAGCCCCCCGAGGATGAGAACGTCCGTGGCGCGGTCGGACACGGAGTCGATGAACGATCCGAACCGGGAAGCGGAGCCGGAGGCGCGGGCGAGCGAGCCATCGAGCATGTCTGCGGCGCCGGCCAACACGAGGAAGAGGCCCCCGAGCGGCAGGCGCCCCTGGGCGAAGGCGATCGCGGCCAGCGCCCCGAAGACGATCCCCGCGAGCGTGAGGTGGTCGGCGCTGACCCGCAGGCGCAGCAGCGCGAGGTTCAGCGGCTGGACGAACTCCCCGAACGCGGTCTTGTATTTGCGGCTGATCATCGGCGGCGCATCCCCTCCGACGTCCCGGAACGCATCGTAGCGCACTCCGGCGCCCCGGGGCAACACCGCCGCCGGGCGCCAGTATCCGCGCGCGGGCGACGTGCCGTCGGCAGGAGACTCCTCTTCCCGGGGTCGTTCGCCACCGCCATGCGCCGCTCCCCGCGCGTCAACGCCTGATCTTCCCGCGAAGTCGCGTCGCCTCGGCTTCCCCCGGCGGCGCCGCCTTGGACTGCGCGGCCAGGAGGGCGTCCACGATGCGGCCGTGGTCGGCGACATGGACCAGGTCGGGCGCGGTCCTGGACATCCTCGCGACGACTTCGACCCATTCCCCGCGGGTCCTCGGGCTCGCGAGGATTCCGGCGGGCTCGTGGCAGGGCAGGCAGTGCTCGTCGAGCACCTCGTATCCGGTCCCCGCGGAGGGCTCCCGCGGCACCCGCGTCGTGATCAGGTAGTGCAGTATCTGCCGCGCCTCGTCCGGCCGAATGCGGGGCCACGCGAGCTTGGACATCGCGTCGACCACGTTCTCCCAGGCCTTGGCGGGCCTGGGCAGCAGGATCGCGTCCAGGACGTGGCAGGTCCTGCAGCGCTCGATGAGCAGCTGCTTGCCGAGCTCCAGATCCGGGGCGCTCGAGAGACCCGCATGGGAGATGTAGGGCGCCCGCTGTGTCATCCGCACCAGGTAGTGGGCCAGTGCGCTCGCTGCCGCGAGGGATGCGAGGAGGAACACCAGGACGCCGAGCGCGAAGAGGTGCGTGCGAAATCCTGGGTACAGGCGCGCCACCGCAACCTTGAACAGGAGGAGGACCAGGAGCGCGAAGGCCGCGGTGTAGTGGATCACGATGCGCGGCGAGTCCTCCTCCCAGTACGCGTAGAAGCGTCCGAACATGGTCACGATCAGCACGAGGAACGCTGCGACGAATGCCCAACCGAACAGACGGTGCAGGACGAGCTGGCGCGGGCCTGGCTCACTGTTCGGCCGGCCGAGGCGGTTCATCATGACCACCACGGCCGCCGCGCCGCACAGGAGCATGACACTCGTCAGGATGGCGGAAAGGAGGGGACTCATGTCGAGGCGCGGATGCACCAAGCGTGCCGCCGGCTGAGTCTCGTGACACTCGAGGCGGGTAATTGCCTGCTGGGAGCACGCGATCTTCGCCGAATTCCGCGAGCGATCCGGGGGAAGGTCACTGGCCCGCATGGCTGCCCAACGAGACGATGGGACGAGTTCGCCCGCGCCCACACGTGGCGGGAATGCTGCGGAATCGATGACTTTCCCCACGGGGCTCCAGGTGAGCCGGTTGTGGATGTCTCGTAATTCAATTCGAAACAACCCTTTGTCCTGCCCGATCCTTCCGCTGCAATGTCGCAGCGAATAAAATAGGCAATTCGAAGGATTGGCGCATGCGACTCACCCGACGCGATCGGCGGGCATCGTTGATGCATGTGCACATTTCACTGAACGCACTTACCGTCGGCTGTTCAAACGAAGCAGCAAGGAGGCTGGGATGACAGAGGAATTGCGGAGCGCGGCGTGAAGGCGCTCCTGGTGTACCCCGAGTTCCCGGACACCTTCTGGAGCTTCAGCTATGCCCTGGCCTTCATTCACCGGAAGGCCAGCAGCCCGCCGCTTGGCCTGTTGACGATGGCGTCGCTGCTGCCCGAAGCGTGGGAGAAGCGGCTGGTCGACATGAATGTGGAGCGCCTGAAGGACGACGATTTGCGGTGGGCCGACCTCGTCTTCGTGAGCGCGATGGCCGTCCAGAAGGCGTCGGTGAAGGGAGTGATCGCGCGGTGCCGGGCCGCGGGCGTCAGGATCGTCGCCGGCGGCCCGCTGTTCACGACCGAGCACGAGTCGTTCGCGGACGTGGACCATCTGGTGCTGGGCGAGGCTGAGGTCACGCTGCCCCGCTTCCTCGAGGACTTGAGCGGCGGCGTTGCCGGTCACTGCTACGCGACCGATCAGTGGGCGGACGTGCGCCGGACACCCCTGCCGCTCTGGCGGCTGATCAGGACGAAGCACTATGCCTCGATCAACATCCAGTATTCCCGGGGCTGCCCCTTCAACTGCGAATTCTGCGACATCACCCTGCTCTGCGGCCACCGGCCCCGCACGAAGGACAGGGACCAGGTCATCCGGGAGCTCGAGAGCGTGTTCGCGTCCGGATTCAGGGGACAGGTCTTCTTCGTCGACGACAATTTCATCGGGAACAAGAAGAAGCTGAAGGAGGAGATCCTCCCGGCCATCGCCGAGTGGATGAAAGCGAGAAGGCATCCCTTCCTCTTCAACACCCAGGCCTCGATAGAGCTCTCCGATCACCAGGACCTCATGGACATGATGGTCGAGGCGGGATTCAACATCGTGTTCATCGGCATCGAGACCCCGCACGAGCAGAGCCTCGCGGAATGCGGCAAGCTCCAGAACAAGAACCGGGACCTCCTCGCCAGCGTCAGGAGGATCCAGCGGTCCGGCCTCGAGGTGCAGGGCGGTTTCATCGTCGGTTTCGACAGCGACCCTCCCACGATCTTCGATTCCCAGGTCAGGTTCATCCAGGCCAGCGGGGTCGCGACGGCCATGGTCGGGCTGCTCACCGCGCTCCCGCGCACCCAGCTCTACGAGCGGCTCAAGAGGGAACGGCGGCTGCTGCAGGAGACGTCGGGGAACAACACCGATTTCTCCATCAATTTTCTCCCCCGCATGGACTACGACCGCCTGATCAGCGGCTACAAGATGGTCCTCGGCACGCTGTACTCGCCGGGGCACTACTACGAAAGGGTCAGGACGTTCCTCAGGGAGTACACCCCGCCGCGACGACGGGCCTTTCGCTTCCGGGCGGACTACGCCGGCGCGTTCTTCAGGTCGATTGTCGTGCTGGGGATCGTGGGGAAGGAGCGCTTCCACTACTGGAGGCTGCTGCTCTGGACGGCGGCCAGCCGCCCCCGCCTCCTCACCCAGGCCGTGACCCTGGCGATCTACGGGTTTCACTTCCGGAAGGTCTTCGAGAAACAACTCTTGAACCAGCACAATTGAAGCGGGGCGCCACCAGGCTCGAGGTCTCCATCGGCGCCGTCCTGGTGGCATGGACCGCCATCGCCGCCGGGTCGTGGCTCTGGAATTGCGCTCAGGTGCGGGGGAACACCCTCGAGGAAGCCCGCATCCAGGCCCGTGTGGTCTATGAAAAGGACATCATCTACCGGCACTGGAACACCATGCACGGCGGAGTCTACGTGGCGGTGACCCCCGAGAACCAGCCGAACCTCTTCCTCGGGGACAACCCCGACCGCGACGTGACCACCACCACCGGAAAGCGGCTCACGCTGATGAACCCCTCCTTCATGACGCGCCAGGCCAACGAGGTGGCCCGTGAGACCATGGGGGTCCGCGGGCACATCACCAGCCTGAACCCCATCCGTCCGGCCAACGCCCCCGACCCCTGGGAGCGGAAGGCGCTGCAGTCGTTCGACAGGGGCGCCAAGGAAGCCCATTCGGTGGAACTGCTCGACGGCGTTGAGTACATGCGGTTCATGCAGCCGATGCTCACCGAGCCGGAGTGCCTCCAATGCCACGGCAGGCAGGGGTATCGCGTCGGGCAGATCCGCGGCGGCATCAGCGTGGCTATCCCTATGGCGCCGTTGCGGGCCATCGAGCGCCGGGACATCGTGCGGCTCGGCATGGCCCACGGGCTCCTGTGGCTGGTGGGCATGCTGGTAACCCTCCTGGGCGGTCGCAACCTGGTGCTCAGCGAGCGCCGGCGGCGCCGGGCAGCGGAGCAGGTCGAGCGGTACGCCGAGGAGCTCCAGGAGGCCAACGGACTCAAGGAGCTGTTCATCGACATCATGCGCCACGACTTCCTGAATCCGGCGACGGCCGTCCAGAGCTCCAGCATGTATCTCCAGGAAGGGGCCAGCGATCCCAGGACGAAGAAGCTGGCGTCGCACATCACCCGGGCCAACGCCAAGCTGATCGAGATGATCCAGGATGCCTCGATTCTCTCGCGGCTCTCGGAGGCGGACGGCCTGGAGTGCGCCCCGCGGGACCTGAACCGCCTGATTCGCGAGGCGCTCCAGGATGTCGCAAGCCCGCTCGCGATCGACTACCCTCCGGCCGGCGAGTACCCGGTCAGCGCCAACCCGATACTCGGCAACGTCTTCGTCAACCTGCTGACCAATGCCGGCAAGTACGCCCCCGGAGGCGGCCGCGTCGAGATCGGCATCCGGGACGCAGGGACCGATTGGGTGGCCACGGTGAAGGACTTCGGCCCCGGCATCACGGACGAGAACAAGCCGAAGGTCTTCACCCGCTTCGAGCGCCTCAAGAAGGAGGGCGTGCAGGGGACGGGCCTCGGGTTGGCCATCGCCAAGCGCATCGTGGATCTGCACCAGGGCCGGATCTGGGTCGAGGACAACCCGGCGGGCGGCGCCGTCTTCTGCGTCGGTCTCCCCAAGGCCGCCGCAGCGGCTGCCGGGACTGCGGAACCGACGCACCCCGCCGCCGCGGGGGCCGGCGCTAGCTCTTCCTGTTCCCGGTGAGCAGGAGCCCGGCGCCGGCCGCGATCGCGACCACCCCCGCCCAGACCGGGACGTTGACCCTCTCCCTGTCCTTCACCGAGAACTCGATCGGGCCGAGCTTGGTCGTGTGGGTGTCCTTCGTGTAGGTGAAACCGCCGTACGCCAGCGCCAGGACGCCGGCCACGATCAGCACGAGTGCAAGGGCCCTCAATCCGCTCATGTTGTTCCTCCTTACCTTGCCTGCGTTGTCGGCGTCGCTGCCGCGGCCCCCCGCGCGCGGCGGATCGCCTCCGAGAGATCCTCCTGTCGATACGGCTTGCGCAAGAAGGCCTGTGGCAATTCGGGGTGGTGACCGGACATCGCCTGGGACCTGTCGTAGCCGCTGCACAGGATCACCGGGATGCCGGGAACGATCCTGCGCAGGGCCGCCAGGGTCTCCCAGCCGTCCATGCCCGGCATGGACAGATCGCACAGAACCAGGCCGATCCTCGCCGCGTTGCAGCCGAGTTCTGCGACCGCCTCGGACCCGCCGGACACAGCGAGCACGGAGAAGCCGAGGCCCCTGAGCATCGCCGAGGTCACACTGCGCACGAGATCGTCGTCCTCGACCACCAGCACGGTGCCCCCCGGCCGAACCTCTGCGCCTCCCTTCGGCGACGACCGTGCCGCTTCGCCGAGGAACAGCGGCAGGAAGACCCGGAACGTGCTCCCCCGGCCCGGTTCGCTTCGTACCGAAACAGCCCCCCGGTGGCCCCGCACGATCCCGAGGACCACGGAGAGGCCCAGGCCGCGGCCGGTGTCCTTTTCGGAGAAGAAGGGGTCGAAGACCCGCTCCAGATCCTTGTCCGCCATGCCCCGGCCGGTATCCGCCACCTCGATGCAGGCGTAGGACGCGTCCTGCGGCTCCCAGTCCACGGGATAGCGATGCACCTCGGGAATGTCGGCCGGGGCGACGGTCGTCACGGACAGGCGGACGGCTCCCGTGCGCGTGCCAACCGCCTCCCCGGCATTGGTGACCAGGTTGATGAGAAGCTGGGGCATCTGTTCCTCGGAGGCGCTGACGGTCGGTCCCGAAGCGGGCAGATCGGTCTCCAGGGGCACCCCGGTGGGCAAGGCTGCCCGGAGCAGGGGCAGCAGCCGGTGGCAGGCCTGGGACAGATCAAGCGGCATGAGCTGGCCCGTCGTTCGCCCGGTGAACGTCCGCATCAGGCTGCTCATCTCCGACGCCTCGATGGCCGCCCGCATGGCGATCCCCAGGGAGTGCATCGACCCGACGCCGCGGGACTGCTCGTCCAGGGCCAGCTCCAGGCTGCCGATCACCGCGTGGAGCTTGTTGTTGAAGTGGTGCGCGACGGCCCCGGCCATCCGACCCAGGCTCTCGGCCTTCTGCAGGTGCCGCAGGCGGGTATCGGCCAGCGCGAGCGACGCCTCCACCCGCTTGCGCTCGCTGATGTCGTTGAGCGTGATCCGGCACTCGCCCTTCTGCGGCAGGGCCGCCTGCACGTGCGCCCAGCACAGCGAGCCGTCGGCCCGCGTCATCCTCGTGTCCCAGGAATGCCGCGTTCCCTCCTCGTCGAGCTGCGCGCCCTGGAGAGGGCAGGCGTCGCGGTCGTCGGGGTGCAACAAGCCGAGGAACGGACGCTTGACCAGGGCGCCGCGCGCCACACCGAGCATCGCGGCTGCGGTGAGATTGGCCTCGATGATCAGACCCTGCGGGTTCAGCGTGACGTAGCCGACCGGCGCCTGGTCGTAGAGGTCGAAGTACCTGGCGCGGGAGGCTTCGAGCTCCTCCTGCGCCCGGCGCAGCTCCTCGTTCTGCATCTCCAGCTCGACCTGGTGTACCTGCAGTTCGTGGACCAGCCGCAGTGCCTCCTCCGGCGACGGGGCGTCCCGGGCACTTCGCCGGACCCTGTCTTCACCCTGCACCGACGTGATTCTCCTTCATGCGGTGGACTTCCTGCTCGCGTGTCGCGGCGTCCCGGAGTCGGTAGGCGCACTCGCGGAGCAACCCGTTGAGGAGGAGGCATCCGTCGTCGTTGCTCGACATGAATCCCTGCTCGGAGATGGTGATCATCCGATCCGCCATCTCGAGGATCGACCGGATCTGCAAGTCGGCTTCGTCTTTCATTGGCAGCTCTCGAAGATGTGGTGATGCATCAAACATGCCGACGGCTGGCCAGCGCCTGGTCAAATCACGCAACTGTCTGGAATGTCTCGCAAAACACGACGATATCCGGTCCGATCCCCGCGCGACCTCCGGGACGGCACACGATTTCGAGACATCCTGTGAAACGCAATTCCTGTCCGCCGGACCGCCGGCTAGAATCGCCAGCTCGTCCCCAGCGAGTACATCAGCGCATCCGTGCCGACGCCGGCGGCGTCCTGATAGACCCACCGGCCATCGGACGTGGTCACCGTCATGTCGCCCGTGAGGCGGGAGATCGACTGATACTCCCCGCGGAAGGTGACAGCCCAGCGCTGCGTGACGGCGTACGTCGTCGTCAACCCGAGCCCGACGTAGAATCCCCCGCTGAAGTCGCCTGCGAAGGTCATGTCGCGCAGGTCGTGATAATCGGTGCTGGACGCCCGGATCGCGGGGCTCAGGAGCAGGTGCGTGTCCACCAGAAAGCTCCGGGTCGACCAGTTTCCGCCGATCCCCAGGTAGGGCACGGCGTACGTCTGCTTGTACTCGATGACCTGCCTGTCGGGCTCAAAGGCGCCGACGTTGTCCCGGAATCCGGAAGAGGAGTAGACGTACGTCCCGCCCCGCGCCGACCAGTCCCAGGCATCGCGCTTGAAGCCGAGAATGCCGCGCAGCGAAAATGGCGCGGCCCTCAGCGCCAGGACGTTCACGTTCAGGTCGAGCATCGTGCCCCCGTCGAGACTGGTGTCCGGGTGACGCGACTCGTCGGTCCAATTGGCGTCGCCCGGAACGAGGCCGGCGGTGACCGAATCGCGGTAGATCCAGTCGCGATCGACCATCAGGCCGTGGCCCCCCGCGAGCGCCGACCAATAGCCGACGTTCACGCGGTACCGGCCGCCGATGCCGGCGGAAGCCATCAGCCCGGTGATGGTGACACTCCGGTAATCCCACTTCAGCTCACTGAGCAGGAACTCCCTGCCGAGCGGATGGCTGAAGATCTTCTCGGAGCAGGTGCCCGCCACCTGCCCGACGGAAGCGCCGATCGAGAAGAAGGTCCCGCCCCCTCCCGCCTGGAAGGACCAGGGATCGGCCGCGCCCGTGGCGTGCATTGCCAGCGAGGGCTCGGCGGCGGCGAGCATCGAGGCGACTGCGACGAGCGACAGTCGAGACCGGAGTGATCGGCGCATCGGATTCCGCCCGGCTACGTCGTCGGCCCCTTCTTCGGCACGTGCCGGTAGAAGGTGGACCGGGACACCCCCAGCCTGCGAGCGGCTTCCCCGGGGTGTCCGCCGGCCTGCTCCAGGGCTTCTCTCGCCGAAGCTGCCGTGATCTTCGCCTTGCGCCCCCTGGTCCTGCAGGCCTCGGGAGCCGGCACCGCGAACGTGGGCGGCAGGTGCTCGGGCTCGAGCAGATTCCCCTTGCACTTGATCAGGGCGAAGCGCAGCACGTTCTGAAGCTCGCGGATGTTGCCGGGCCAGCGGTGGGCGAGGAGCAGGGCCAGCGTCTCACGGGCGATGGAGACCTTCCGGGGCGCCCGGGCGGGATCGCGTCTGCGGTCGGAGCGGCGGGCCTCCTCTTCGATGATGTGCTCCACCAGGAGCGGGATGTCCGCCAGCCTCGCGCGCAGCGGAGGAACCTCGAGCGGGACGACGCTGATCCGGTAGAAGAGGTCCTCCCGGAAGCGGCCGTCCTTGACCTCCTGCTTCAGGTCCTTGTTGGTGGCGCTGATCAGCCGCACGTCCACCCGGCACGGTTCCTCGCCGCCGACCTTCTCGAAGGTTCCTTCCTGCAGGACGCGGAGGAGCTTGACCTGCATCGCGAGGCTGAGCTCGCCGACCTCGTCGAGGAAGATCGTCCCCCCGTCCGCCAGTTCGAAGCGGCCCTTCTTGTCGCGGTGCGCTCCCGTGAACGATCCCTTCACGTGACCGAAGAGTTCGGTCTCCAGGAGCGTGTCGGGGATGGCCCCGCAGTTGATGGCGACGAAGTTCTTCGCGGCGCGCGAACCCTCCGTGTGGATGGCGGAGGCGATGAGTTCCTTGCCGGTGCCGCTCTCCCCGAGGATCAGCACCGGGACCTCCTCGTCGGCCAGTTCCCTGATCGACGCGGCGAGCTCGAGCATTTTCGGGTCGCGCCCCACCATCCCGGGAATCCCCTGCCCCGCGGAGGCATTCCGGCGCAGCTTGGTCAGCTCGGTCGTGTCGGTGGAGATGACGCACCACAGCTCTTCCCCCGCCAGGGATATCCTCCGGAAGCTGCTCTCCAGGGTCCGGTACCTGCCGTCGCCCCCCCGGAGGCGGTAGCCGACCGTGTCGCGTCCCCGCTCGCCGCTCCGCGCCGCACGCCACGCGGCGGCAACCCGCGGCGCGTCGGCCGGGTGCACCCTGCGGAAGAGATCCTCGTCCGGGCGGACGCCGTCGACGAAACCCCGGGCGGCCTCGTTCGACCAGCGCAGGCCGCCCTCCGGGCTGAGGAAGAAGATCAGGTCGCGGGCGGATTCGACGATGACCCGATAGCGCTCCTCGCTCTCCTGCAGCGCCTCCCCCAGGCGTCGGTGCTCGGCGATGTCGCTCAGTGCCAGGCGGCAGATGCGTTGCCCGGTGGCCGGGTCCGGTCCGGCAATCGCCTCGAGGCGCGCCCAGAACGCTCCTCCGTCGCCGCGGGTCAACCGCATCTCCCACGCCACCAGGTCCCCGGATTCGAGGATCCGCCCGGCCTGCCGGCGCCAGACTTCCTGGTCCTCGGTCGCGACGTGGCGGGCCAGCGGCTGGGCGAGCAGCCTGCCCCGCTCGATGCCGAGCAGCGCGGCGGCGGTCAGGTTGGCCTCGAGTATCGACCCCAATTCGTCCAGGGTCAGATAGCCCACCGGCGCCAGATCGTACAGGTCGAAGTACCTGGCCCGGGAGACCTCGAGCTCCGACTGCGCCCGCCGCAGCTCCTCGTTCTGCATTTCCAGCTCGACCTCGTGGACCTGCAGTTCGTGGACCAGCCGCTGCAACTCTTCGGCCGACGGCGCCTCGCCCGGGGAGCGCCGCGGGGTGGCATCCCGCCGTGCCGTCTCCTCGGCGCGCGCGCGCAGGTCCCCCGGTCCGCCGGCGGGGGGCGGGGCATTGCCGCCGGTCATCCGCCATCCCCCTCCGCGGTGCCCGGCCCCGCCGCCGCGCGCAGCCGGGCCTCCAGCGTCTTGGCGACCGTGATGTCGACGAAGGTGATCACCAGGCCGTCGATCACGTTCTCGTCGGTGCGATACGGCATGATGCGCACGGAGAACCACCGCCCGTCGGTGGTCGCGACCGACTTCTCCGAGAAGACGAGCGACCGCAGGACCTCCCGCCCGTCCTCGGGCATCTCGGGGTAGCGCAGGACGCTGGTGATGTCGGTCAGCGGCCGTCCCACGTCACTCTGGATCAACTTGAAGATCCTGCTCGCGCCGCTGGTGAAGCGCCGCACGCGCAGCTCGCGGTCCAGGAACACCGTGACGATCTCCGTGCTCTCGAGCAGGTTCTTCATGTCGTTGCTCACCCGCTGGAACTCGTCGAGCCGCGCCTGCTGCTCGGCGTTCACCGTCTGCAACTCCTCGTTCAGGGACTGCAGCTCCTCCCGGGACGTGGTCAGCTCCTCGTTGGTGGACTGCAGCTCCTCGTTGGCGGACTGCAGCTCTTCGTTCGAGGATTTCTGCTCCTCCAGGGTGGTCTGCATCTGCTCGCGGGCGGACTGGAGCTCGTCGCGGCAGTGCTGGAACTCCCGCTCCAGCGCCGCGATCCCGGCCCCGCCGCTCCCGGCGCCTTTCCCGCGCTTCGCAGCGCTCTTCGCGGAAGGCGCCGGCACGTCGTTGAAGACGATCAGCGACAGCCCCCGCAGCGCCTCGGGCTCCTCGAGGACCTGGACGGTGACCTCCACGAGCTGCGTCCTGCCGCCGCCGGCGACCCTGGCGCCGCGGACGATGACCTGGCCCCTGCTCCGGGCCGCCTGCTGGAAGGCGCTCGAGAGTTCCAGGCGCAGCCCTTCGCGGGCCATCGCGAAGACGTTCCAGTTGGCCTTGCCCGCCGCCGGCTCCAGGTACGCGCCCGTCCGCCCGCTGACGTAGAGGATGTCCCCCTTGTCGCTGACGAGCACGGCGGGGGGGGCGTACCGCCGCAGGAGCGCCTGCTCCGCGAGCGCCTGCAGGTTGGCCGACGGCCGGTCCGCCTGCGCCTCCGGCGACGCTCCCGGAAGAGGCCGCCGGTACGGCGCGACGACGCCCTCGAAGCCGGTCCGCAGCGCGGACTCGCGGCGCCGGTAGAGTCTGAACTTCGCACTCAACGGCGAAAAGAGAGCGGCGCCGGCCCCGAGGCTCTCCGAGTTTCCCAAGAAGAGGTATCCGCCGGCGTTCAAGGCGTAGTGAAAGAGCGCGATCAGGCGGTTCTGCACCTCCGGCGTCAGGTAGATCAGCAGGTTTCGGCAGAGGAGGATGTCCAGTTTGGTGAAGGGCGGGTCGGTGATCACGTTCTGGGTTGCGAACGTGACCATCTCCCGGATCTCCTTGCCGGCCCGGTAGCCGTGCTCCTCC
>DATDCY010000040.1 GCA_036524115.1 bacterium
CGGGCGCGCGTCGAGGCCATCAGCACCCTGCGCGTCGCCGCCGCGAAGCTCGACACCCTCGTGAATCTCGTCGGCGAGCTCGTGACGGTGCAGGCGCGGCTCGCCCGGGTGGCGGGCCGCATCGGGGATGCGGAGCTCGACGGCGTCGCCGAGGAGGTCGAGCGCCTCACCGCGGGCATGCGCGACAACACCCTCAGCGTGCGCATGGTGCCGATCGGTCCCTCGTTCGCCAAGTTCCGCCGTCACGTGCGCGACCTCGCGCACGAGGTCGGCCACGAGGTGGACCTGGTGACCGAGGGCGAGGACACGGAGCTGGACAAGACCGTGATCGACCGGCTCGCGGACCCGATCGTCCACCTGCTGCGCAACAGCATCGACCACGGCATCGAGACGCCGGACGTGCGCGAGCGCGCCGGCAAGCCGCGCCGGGGCACGGTCCGGCTCTCGGCGTCGTACTCCGGGGCGAGCGTGATCATCCGCGTCGAGGACGACGGCGCGGGCATCGACCTCGAGGCCGTGCGGCGCAAGGCGGTGGAGCGCGGCCTGCTCGCCGAGCACGACGCGCGCTCCGAGCGCGAGCTGATCGCGCTGATGTTCCTCCCGGGCTTCTCGACGAGCGGGACCGTGACCACCGTCTCGGGGCGCGGCGTCGGCCTGGACGTCGTCAAGCGCGCGGTCGAGACGCTGCGGGGCCAGATCAACGTCGAGAGCCGGCTGGGGGCGGGGACCACGTTCGAGGTCCGCCTGCCGCTGACCCTGGCCATCATCGAGGGGCTCGACGTCGTCGTCGGCGGCGAGCACTTCATCCTCCCGCTGGCCGTGGTGAACGAGTGCGTGGAGCTGCTCCGGGACGCGGCCGCGGCGGCGGGGCCCCGGCGCCTGGCCGAGATCCGGGGGGAGCTGGTCCCGTACGTGCGGCTGCGGGACTGGTTCGCGGTGGACGGCGAGGCGCCCCGGCGCGAGCAGATCGTCGTGACGGAGGCCGAGGGCTTCCGGGTCGGACTGGTCGTGGACGCCGTCGTCGGCGAGCAGCAGACGGTGATCAAGCCGCTCGGCCGCCTGTTCGGCAACGCGCGGGGGCTCGCGGGGGCCACGATCCTCGGGGACGGGACCGTCGCCCTGATCCTCGACGTCGCCCAGCTGGTGCAGAGCGTCGAGCGCGCCCGGGATGGCGCGGGCGCGGCCGGCTAGTTCGCGGCCGGCGGCTGGCGGCGTTTTTTTTGGGGAGGCGGACGTGGGATTCGGCTGGGCAACGCGCGGAGGCCGGGCGTCGGCGCCCGTCGCCCCCGCCAAGCGCCCCGCACCGCTCGCGCTCCCCGGGATGAGCCCGGAGGTCTTCGCCCGCTTCAGCGAGCTCGTCCAGGCGCAGTGCGGGATCAAGATGCCCCCGACGAAGCAGACCATGCTCGAGGCGCGGCTGCGCAAGCGCCTGCGGAGCCTCTCGGTCGAGACGTTCGAGGAGTACGGCGACCTCGTCTTCTCCGACGACTGCCCCGAGGACGAGCTGGTGCACCTGCTGGATGCCGTGACGACCAACAAGACCGACTTCTTCCGCGAGGGGGTGCAGTTCGAGATCCTCCTCGGGCACGTGCTGCCGTCCCTGGCGGCCGCCGGCGTCGGCACCCGCTCGCCGCTGCGCGCGTGGAGCGCCGGCTGCGCCACCGGCGAGGAGGCCTGGACGCTGGCGATGACCCTCGAGGATTTCCGCGGCCGGTGCCCGGAGTTCCGCTACCACATCCTCGCCACGGACCTCTCGACGCGCGTGCTCGCCACGGCGGCGCGGGGGGTCTACCCGGAGGAGCGCGTGCTGCCGGTCCCCGAGCGCTTGCGGCGCGCCTGGTTCCTGCGCAGCCGCGACCGCACCCGCGGCCTCGTCCGCGTGGCGCCGGAGTTGCGCGCGCACGTCGACTTCCGGCGGTTGAACTTCCGGGAGCCGCGGGAGCTGGCGGGCCCCCCTCTCGACCTGATCTTCTGCCGCAACGTCCTCATCTATTTCGACAAGGAGTTCCAGCGCGAGCTGCTGATGCGGTTCTGCGATCGGCTCCCGCCGGGCGGGCACCTCTTCCTCGGCCACACCGAGAGCATCCACGGCATGGACCTGCCGCTGGTCGGGCTGGGGCACGCCGTCCACCGTCGCGTCGGCTGAAGGCGGAGGGGGCATGGTCGAGGCGCGCAAGATCCGGGTGCTGATCGTCGACGACTCGGCGATCGTCCGCCAGACGCTCGCCGAGCTGCTCGCCTCGGACCCCGAGGTCTCGGTGATGGGGACGGCGCCCGACCCGTTCGTGGCCGCCGAGAAGATCAGCCACGAGGTCCCCGACGTGATCACCCTCGACGTCGAGATGCCGCGGATGGACGGGTTGACCTTCCTGCGCAAGATCATGACCCAGCACCCGATGCCCGTGGTGATCTGCTCGAGCCTGACCGAGGAGGGCGCCGCAACCACGCTGCGGGCGCTCGAGCTCGGCGCGGTCGACATCATCCTCAAGCCGCGCCTCGGCGCGCGTCAGTTCCTGGAGGAGAACCGGATCCGCCTGCTCGACGCGGTGAAGGCGGCGGCGCAGGCGAAGGTGCGCCCCCCGCGCGCCGCCATCGCGGCCGCCGCGACCCCGGCGCCGAAGCTCACGGCGGACGCGGTGCTGCGCCGGGCCGCGCCCGACGGGCTGATCCACACCACCGAGAAGGTCGTCGTCGTCGGCGCCTCGACGGGCGGCACGGAGGCGATCCGCGAGCTGCTGCAGGCGCTGCCGCCGGAGGCGCCGGGCCTGGTGATCGTCCAGCACATGCCCGAGCGCTTCACGCAGGCGTTCGCCCAGCGCCTCGACGGGATCTGCCAGGTCACCGTGCGCGAGGCGCAGCACAACGACTCGGTGATCCCCGGGCAGGCGCTCATCGCGCCGGGCAACCGCCACACGCTCCTGCGGCGCAGCGGCGCCCGCTACTTCGTCGAGGTCACGGACGGCCCGCTGGTCTGCCGGCACCGGCCCTCGGTGGACGTGCTCTTCCGGTCCGCCGCGCGCTGGGCCGGCCCGAACGCCGTCGGCGTGATCATGACCGGTATGGGCGACGACGGCGCGCAGGGGATGCTCGAGCTGCGGGAGGCCGGCGCGCGGACGATCGCCCAGGACGAGGCCTCGTGCGTCGTCTTCGGGATGCCGAAGGAGGCGATCAAGAAGAACGCGGTGGAGCGGGTCGTGGCGCTCCAGGCGCTGCCGGCGGCCATCGCGGCCGCCGCCCGCTAAAGAGCGGCGGGCCGGGCAAGGAGGGGGAGATGAAGGAGTTGGAGGACGGGGAGCTGCTCGCGCAGCTGGCGCGGCGCATCGAGGACAAGAACGACGCGCTGCAGGCGCTGCAGGTGACGACCCGCAAGCTCGGCGAGCTCAACCAGCGGCTGCTCGAGTCGGAGCAGCTCAAGGGGCGCTTTCTCTCGAACATCCGCAACGAGATCAACAACCCGCTCGCGGCGATCCAGGCGATCGCCCGCGAGCTCGGCGCGGGGGCGGCCGCCGACCCGGCCGAGGCCGCGGCCCTCGCCGCCACGATCCTGCGCGAGTCGCTCTCCCTGGACTTCCAGCTGCACAACATCTTCGTGGCGGCCGAGCTCGAGGCGGGGGAGACGGCCCTGGTCGTCGCGCACCTGGACGCGCGGCGGCTGGTCGAGGAGACGGTCGCCTCGTTCCAGCCGCTGGCCGGGGCGCGGCGGGTCGCGCTCGCCTTCTCCTGGGACGAGGCCGGCTGCAGCCCCTTCCGGAGCGACGCCGCGAAGCTGCAGATCATCGTCGCGAACCTGGTCTCGAACGCGGTGAAGTTCAGCCACGAGGGCGGCGAGGTGACGGTGAGCGGGTCGTGTGTCGGCGGTGAGCTGGCGGTGTCCGTGCGGGACCGCGGCATCGGCATCGCGGCGTCCGAGCAGCACCGCATCTTCGAGCGGTTCCTCCAGCTCGAGGAGGCGCGCGCGGCCGGCTGCGGCGGCAACGGCCTCGGTCTGAGCGTGGTGCGGGCGCTGGTCGAGCTGCTCGGCGGCGGCGTGGCCATCGAGAGCGCCCCCGGCGAGGGCAGCACCTTCACCGTGCGCATCCCGGAAGCCGCCCAGGAGGCGGCCGCCTGGGCCGACGGCGGCACCCTCTACTTCGGCGAGGAGCGCTTCTAGCGCGGCGGCCCGGGGGCGTGCGGCGGGCAAGCGTGTACACGGAGCAGACCGAGACCTTCGTCCTCCTCCCGGGGATGATCCGCGCCGGCCGCGGCGAGGGGCTGGTGCGGACGGTGCTGGGCTCATGCGTGTCGGTCTGCCTCTGGGACCCGGCGATCGGGGCCGGCGGGATGAACCACTATCTGCTGCCGCTCTGGAACGGCGAGGGACTGCCCTCGCCGCGGTACGGCAACGTCGCCATCCCCCGGCTCATCGAGCGCGTGCTCGAGCTGGGCTGCCGCCGTGACCGGCTCGTCGCGAAGGTCTTCGGCGGCGGCGCCGTCCTGGACATCTCGGTCGGCCTCTTCCCCGTGGGCGAGCGCAACGCGTCGCTCGCCCTCGAGCAGCTCGGCGCGGAGCGGATACCCGTCGTGGCCCGGGACGTCGGCGGGGAGTGGACGCGGACGATCGTCTTCAATCACGGCACCGGCGTGGTGCGCCTGCGGCGGCTCGGCCCCCCGGCGAAGTGACGCGCCCGGGCGGCTGCCGGGCGGACGCGCCGGCTGCCGCGGAGACTCGACAGCCCCGCGGGCTTGTGCTAGATTCCCGCCGTTGCTGGAGAGACGCAACGGGCGCTTAGCTCAGTGGCAGAGCACTGTCTTCACACGGCAGGGGTCACTGGTTCAAGCCCAGTAGCGCCCACCATCGTGGAAAGGGGCCCCGTCCTCGAGCAGGGCGGGGCCTTTGCATTGGCGCCACGGCGCTAAGGAGAGTGCTCGGATGCGCGAGCGGGTCTTGAGCGGGATGCGGCCCTCCGGGAAGCTCCACCTCGGGCACCTGCACGGGGCGCTCGCCAACTGGCGCGAGCTGCAGGAGCGCTACGACTGCTTCTACTTCGTGGCCGACTGGCACGCCCTGACCTCCGAGTACGCCAACCCGACGGCCATCCGCGAGAACGGCCGGCAGATGGTCCTCGACTGGCTGGCGGCGGGCATCGACCCGGCGAAGGCCGTCCTCTTCGTGCAGTCCCAGGTGGTCGAGCACGCGGAGCTGCACCTGCTGCTGTCGATGATCACGCCGCTCTCGTGGCTCGAGCGCTGCCCGACCTACAAGGAGCAGCTCGAGCAGGTCAAGGACAAGGACCTGCAGACCTACGGCTTCCTCGGCTACCCGGTGCTGCAGACGGCCGACATCACGATGTACCTCGCCAACTGGGTGCCGGTGGGCGTCGACCAGCTGCCGCACCTGGAGCTGGCGCGCGAGATCGTGCGGCGCTTCCACTTCCTCTACGGCGAGGGCGTGCTCGTGGAGCCCCAGCCGAAGCTCACCGAGTTCCCGAAGATCCCCGGCACCGACGGGCGCAAGATGAGCAAGAGCTACGGCAACTCCATCTTCCTCTCCGACACCGCGGAGGAGACCGCGAAGAAGATCCTGCCGATGGTGACCGACCCGGCGCGGGTGCGGCGCAGCGACCCGGGGGACCCGGAGAAGTGCCCGGCCTTCACCCTGCACCGCGTCGCCACGCCGGAGGCCGAGCGCGAGCGGCTCGCCGCGGGCTGCCGGGGTGCCGGCATCGGCTGCATCGACTGCAAGAAGGTGCTCATCGAGCACCTCAACGCGTCGCTCGCGCCGCTGCGCCGCCGGCGCGCGGAGCTGGCCGCCGACCCGGAGCTCGTCGGGCGGATCCTCGCGGAGGGGACCGACCGCGCCCGCGCCGAGGCGGCGCGCACGATGGCCGCGGTGCGCCGGGCCGTCAGCCTCTAGGCCGGGTGGCCCCGGGGACGGGCATGGGCGCGCCGACGGACGCCTTCGAGGACAGCCCGCTGCGGCAGCTGCCGGTGCGCCTCGCGCTCTTCGAGGGGCCGCTGGACCTGCTGCTGCACCTGTGCCGCGAGAACAAGGTCGACATCACCGACATCCCCATCGCCGCGATCACCGAGCAGTACCTGGCCTACCTCGACGTGATGCGCACGATGAACCTCGAGGTCGCCGGCGAGTTCCTCGTCGTGGCGGCGACGCTGCTGCACATCAAGTCGCGGCTGCTCCTGCCCCTCGAGGAGACCTCCGAGGGCGAGGAGGGCGAGGACCCGCGGCACGACCTCGTGCGCCAGCTGCTCGAGTACCAGAAGTTCAAGGAGGCGGGGCTCGCGCTGCGCGAGCTCGAGGAGCGGCGCAGCGCCATCTTCGCGCGGGAGAGCCTCGGGCCGGAGGGCCCGCCGCGGACCGACTACCCTCTCGAGGTCTCGATGTTCGACCTGCTTGCCGCGCTGCGCCGCGTCATCGAGCAGATGCCGAAGACCCAGCTGGTGCAGCTCGAGCCCGACCGCCTCAGCGTCGCCCAGCGCATCGCCGAGGTGCTCGAGGCGCTGGCCGGCGGCGGAGAGATGCGGTTCGAGGAGCTCTTCCGCGGCGCGCGCGAGGTCGGCGACGTGGTCGTCACCTTCCTCGCCGTGCTCGAGCTGGTGCGGCTGCGCCTGGTGCGGATCTGGCAGGCCGAAGCCTACGGCGAGATCCGCGTCGCCGCGGTGTCGGCAGCGGCCGGGAGCCAGGACGCGCCGGCGGCCGGGGATGGCGCGGGCGCCGGGGCGGCGGAGGCGGGCGCGGAGGAGACGGAGGACGCGGGCGAACCCGCGGAGGAGCCGGGGCACACGGAGGAGCACGAGGGTGAGTGAGGAGAACCGGGAGGAGCTGCCGGCGGTGCCGGAGGGCGGGACGACTGAAACGGCTGAGACGCCTGAACCGGTCGAGACGGTCGAGACGGTCGCCGCCGCGAAGGACATCGGCCTGCTGGTGCGGGTGCTCGAGGCGCTGGTGTTCGTGCACCGCGGGACCCTGACGCCGAAGACGGTGCGCGAGGCGCTCGGCGAGGAGTACGCCGCGGAGGAGATCGTCGCCGGTTTCGCCGCGCTGAAGGAGGAGTACGCGCGCCGCGACGGGGCGATCGTCCTGCTCGAGGTCGCCGGCGGCTATCAGCTCGGCACGCGGGAGGACCTCGCGCCCTGGATCCAGAAGCTCGACTTCTACGAGCACCACCGGCACCTCTCGCGGCCGACGCTGGAAACGCTGGCGATCATCGCCTACAAGCAGCCGGTGACGCGTGCCGAGATCGAGGCGATCCGCGGGGTGAACGTGGAGCGGATCGCGCGCAACCTCATCGAGCGCAAGCTCGTGCGGATCCTCGGCCACAAGGAGGTGCCCGGCCGCCCGGCGGTCCTCGGGACGACCCGGGAGTTCCTCGAACTCTTCGGCATCAACAGCCTGGCGGACCTGCCGCCGCTCAAGGACTTCGTCGAGCCGGCGTCGGACGCGGGAATCGACGAGGAGCTGCCGCCGCAGCCGGTTCCGGAGGGCGAAGAGGACGAGGCCGCGACGCCGCGGCCGCAGGGAGATGGCGAGGCCGCGGCCGCAGAGCCCGCCGGGGAGGAGACTGGGGATGGACGCGAAGGCGCAGCGGGGGACGGGGCGACGGTCGACACGGCCGGCGGACCGGAGCCTGAAGCCGGACCGGACCGCCCGGCCTAGCGGCGGCGCGGCTGCGCCCGCGGCCGGCGGGACCGTCCGGCTCCAGAAGCTCCTCTCTCGAGCGGGCGTCGCCTCGAGGCGCGCGGCCGAGGAGCTGATCCGCACCGGCCATGTCAGCGTTGACGGGCGGACGGTGACGGAGATGGGCGTCTCGGTCGACCCGGCGGCTTCCGTCGTCAAGGTCGACGGCCGGCCCGTCCGCGCCGCGGAGAGCTTCAGCTACTACGTGCTCGACAAGCCGCGCCACGTCGTCTGCACCCTCGCCGACCCGCAGGGGCGCGCCACGGTGCGCGATCTGCTGCCGCGCGAGGCCGGCCGCGTCTACCCCGTCGGCCGCCTCGACTACGACGCCGAGGGGGTGCTGCTGCTCACCGACGACGGCGACCTCGCCCACAAGCTGATGCATCCGCGCTTCGGCGTGGAGCGCACCTACCACGCGAAGGTCCGGGGCGCGATCGAGGAGCGGGCGCTCGAGCGGCTGCGCACCGGCGTCTACCTCGAGGACGGCCGGGCGCGGGCCGAGGACGTGCGCTTCCTGCGCCGCACGAGCGACAACTCCTGGATCACGATGACGCTGCGCGAGGGGCGCCACCACGAGGTCAAGCGGATGTGCCTCGCCGTCGGTCACCCCGTCCAGAAGCTGCGCCGCGTCTCCTACGCCGGCGTCGGCCTCGGCGGCCTCGAGCCGGGGGGGATGCGGCGGCTGACCGCGGCGGAGGTCGCGCAACTGCGGCGCGCCGTCCGCGAGGGCGACGCGGGAAGATCCCTCGCAGGGCCGGTGGCCGGGCGCGGCAGAGGGCCTGCAGCGCAGCCCGAGGACAGGAATCGCCGCGGGGGTGGGGGAGGGCAGGGCG